>CALULJ010000006.1 GCA_944321445.1 uncultured Collinsella sp. | reverse complement strand
GACGTCGAGAATGCGTCCTGTGACCTAACGGTCAATGCGCCTCATGAACGCCGCCTCGATGATGAGCGTGACGCCGGCAACGACCAGGTACGCCGCCACGAGATAGCCCAGCACCAGCCCCGAGAACAGCGGCATGAACAAGAACACGATGCCCAGCAGCAGGTTGATCACACCCGTTGCCGCGCCCATGCCGGTGTGCGGGAGCTGGAAGTACCGCATGCGGCTTGAGAACGACAGGCGCTCAATGCCCGTGACGATGAAGAGAAACCCGAGCAGGAACACGAGCGTGCTCGCCGTGAGGTAGGCGGGCAGCGTCATCAGCATGACACCGAGCAAGATGTTCAGTATCGCCATGACGATGAGCGTGGGGCTGCGGAAGAGCTCGGGCGTGCCGAAATACGATACGGCCTCGAAGATGCCGTAGAGGGCGAGCGCAAACGCAGCGGCAGCCTGAATGAGAGCATAGAGGCTGTAAGGGGCAACGGCGACGGCGATGCCCCCTATAACGAGCAGCACGCCGAGTACGACGAGCAACACGCGCGCACGCTTGACGCGGCGGTTCCATCGATCGATGAAATCGCCCATGTAATCGAAGTCGGAATCATAGAGCTTCATGAACGCCACCCCCTGGGAACGAATCTGTCCGCGGGGTCATACACTCCGTGGATGTCTCTATTCTACCCAGTCTGAGACGCTATTACTTGCTGGCTGCCACATAACAAGCTCATTCGGGAAATGCCCGCATTCATCCAACTGTCCTCAACAAGAAAAGTCCCTGCCGGATTTGAATCCGGCAGGGACTCCATGCTATTGGACTATACGCGCGAACAACAGCGGACATGTTGTTACGCCGCCGGAGCCGCCTCGCCTTGAGCGCGGTCGAGCGCCTTCCGGAAGCCCTTGGACATGCCGGTGAGCTTCTCGTAGACATCGATCTGCGGCGTGCTGGCGCGGCCTGCCTCGATGTAGCGGCGCATGACGGAAACGAGCAGGTAGGGCTTCACGAACGCGCCGTGGATGCCGCCCCAAAGAATCAGCGCGATGATGGCGCACAGCACGATGAGCGACGTGCCCGCGGGGACCGCCGTGCCGTCTTCAAACGTCGCGGTGGCGTCGATGTCGGCGAGCACAGAGGTCAGCGGCTCGATACCGCCCAGCACCAGGTAGAACAGGCCGAAGAACGCACCGCCGACGATAGCGAGCGAAATGATCGTGATGGCGATCACCTTGCCCGCGTTCTTCATGAGGGTCTTCCAATTCTGGAAGTAGATGACCGCACCGTCGCAGGTGCTCTTGAACGCAGACTGCTCCCTGTGCAGGAACACCCAACCCAGGCTGCAGTAGTTGAGATACTCGAGCACCACGCTCACGATGGTGGAGATGATGCTCGCGACGACGGAGGCGGGACCGGCGGTGACATTTCGCAGCACCAGCAGGCCATCGCCCGTATAGCCAAGCGAGACATGGTAGCATGCCGCCGAGCGCGAGGATTATGGCGGGCACCTCGGTCAACCATTGGCTGATTGGAGCGCTCGGCAATGAGACGAGCCGCCGAAAGCTCAGTCTGGAAACGTTTCGCGCATTCATGCGATTTGCTCGGTTTTTATAGGAGCAAATCGCACGAATGCCTGTATCGTTTTCAGGCCTTTTGCCCGCTAGGTGTCCTACAGGACGCCGGCCTCCACGGCATTCGCCACCATGGCCGCCATCTCGGCGCGGGTGAGGGGGCGCTGGCCCTCGAGCGAGCGGGAGCCGTCTAAATCTCACCGCCCTGCCGGGGACCCTGCCCACGCGTATGTGCAGCTCCTCGTCGCCGGACTCGGGCGACTCGAACCAGACGTCCTCGACCCGCCATTCCTCCCCGAGCCCCATCGAGTGCTCGAAGAGCCTCGCCAGCATCCCCGCCTGAGCGTCCATGTGGGAACCCCCCTCCTCCACCCGTCGGCAGAATGGCACCGCTCGGGGTACCCGCGGTCACGGGGGACGGGGCGTGCTACCCACCAAAAGCTTCGATGAGCCGAAAAAACGCGGCGCGGCTTTCCGAAACATATGGCAGATTATCAACGGGACCGTTATATACCTGCGGAAACAGCGGTTTTCGTTTTGTTCAATTCTTTCCGTTTTGCACCGGAACTTTCATCGTTGGAACTTCACATTTCATACACATACCATAAAACGGTAAGGGGGTATGTATCAATGCGCATCGGGGCCGAAACGCTCGCTGCATATGTCGAGACCCATCCGGGCATAACGCCGGACGCCCTTGCTGACTACATCGGGGTCAGCGTACGCACCGTCAGGACGTACGTCAACCAGATCAACAGGGCGATGAACGGGTTCGCGGCTATCAAGCTGAACCGCAAGAGCGGCTACCATATGGAGATATCGGACCCGTACGCCTATGACACCTGGCGCGAGGGGGTGGGGGCGTCTTCGGCGGCGCAGACCCCGAAGGCGCGCCTGGTGCTCCTGCTCAACGATCTGCTCATGCGCAACGACTGGGTCAAGCTGGACGACCTGAGCAGGTTCATGTTCGTATCGCGCGGCACCGTCTCGAATGACCTCAAGCACGCCCAGGAGTTCCTCGACGGCTACGGGCTCTCCATCGAGACGCGCCCCCATTACGGCATCCGCATCACCGGTCCGGAGCTGTCGCGCCGCATCTGCCTGGCGAACGTCATCGTCGACCGCTTCAACGACGCCATGGGCGACATCGAGAGCGAGACGAACCGCTCGCTCGACACGCTGTTCTCCCGCCTGTTCAAAGACAGGCAGGAGCCGGATCCCGATGCGAACGCGGGCGATGGCGCCGACGCCGGTAGCGACCCGACGCTAGACATCGTGTCCGACTGCGTCTCCCGCGTCATCCGGGAGGAGCACTTCCAGATCAGCACTGCCGCCTACCGCAACCTCATCGTCCATATCGCCGTAGCGCTCGTCCGCATCCAAGAGCACTGCTATGTGCCGATGGCATCCGATCAGCTCGACCAGATGAAGGGCACCGACGAGTTCAGGGTCGCTGAGAAGATCGTCGCGGCGATCGAGGGGGCCCTGGGCCAGGAGAGCCTGCTGCCCGAGGAGGAGATCGCCTACATCTCCATCCACCTCGCGGGCAAGCGGATGATGCTCGGCGACTCGCCCAAAGACAAGGGCCTGATCATCACCGACGACGTCTGGCATGTCGTCGAGGAGATGATCGAGTGCGTCTGGAAGGCATTCCGGTTCGATTTCCGCAACGACCTGGAACTCCACATGAACCTCGCGCGCCATATCGTGCCGCTCGCGGTGCGCCTGCGCTACCGCATGAACCTGAAGAACCCGCTGATCGATGACATCAAGAAGCGCTATGCCTTGGCGTACTCCATGGCCATGGACGCCTCGATCGTGCTCGCGCGCAAATACGGCGCCGAGGTCAGCGAGGATGAGATCGGCTATATCGCCCTGGCGTTCGCGCTCGCGCTCGAGCGGCAGAAATCCAAGATTCCTAAGAAGAACATCCTGGTGGTCTGCGCGTCGGGCGCGGGATCGGCCCATCTGCTCGAATACCGCTGCCGCCGCGAGTTCGCCGACTACGTCGACCGGATCTTCACCTGCGACCTCATGGGTATCGACAACGTCGACTTCTCGCATATCGATTACGTGTTCACCACCGTGCCGATCAACCGCAAGCTTCCGGTCCCCGTCCGCGAGGTCTCCTACTTCCTCGGTGACGACGAGGTCATCGACATGCGCCTGGTCCTCGACTCGCGGAGCAAACCGGGCAAGGTCCCGCCCTACTTCAAGCGCTCCCTGTTCTTCCCGCACATGACCCTGACGTCCAAGCGCAAGGTGCTCGACTTCCTGCTCGACCGGACGTGTGAGACGTGCCAGGTATCGCAGGACTTCCGCGAGCTCGTCTGGAAACGCGAGGCCCTGGTGCCCACGTCGTTCGGCAACCGCGTCGCGACCCCGCATCCCATCGAGGCGGCAAGCGACGAGACGTTCATCTGCGTCGGCCTGCTTGATCACCCTGTGGCATGGGATGCAGACGAACAGCCGGTCCAAGCGGTGTTCCTGCTCGGCTTCTCCGACAAGAAACGGAACGGCGAGATGCCACTCCACGAGTTCATGAGTGCGTTCGCGAGCCTCCTTGCCGACAAGGAGGCCGTCGACACGCTCCTGAAGCGCCAGAACTGGGAGACCCTCATGGCGCTACTCGAAAGCGCCCTCTCAGGAGAGCCGGACGGCTCGCCCGGAACGTGAACGCATATCTACGGACCGGGTTCACACCGGTTTTCTAGATAGGACCTATAAAGCACGAGACCGCACACGAGGAGGTGACGAAGATGGCAGAGGAAAGCATGGAGATGATTTCGTTCGGAATCGTCGCTGCAGCCGGTCAGGCGCGCAGCCTCGCGATGGAGTCGATCAAGGCCGCCCGTGAGGGCAAGTTCGACGAGGCCCGCCAGATGCTCGAGGAGTCCCGCACCGCGGGTCTCGCCGCGCATGACGAGCAGACCAAGCTGCTTTCCCGCGAGGCCGGCGGAGACCACGTTCCCGTGGACATCCTGCTGGTCCATTCGCAGGACCACCTGATGACCGCCATGCTGTGCCAGGACCTGGCCGAGGAGATCATCAACCTGTACGAGCTCAAGCAGGACAAATAGTCCTGAAAGGGGCCCGGGGTCGAACAGAGCGCACCCCCGGCCCCCTCGAGCGACCGTCGCGGGACCCGAAGATCCCGCTCTACCGAAGGGAGTACTCACATGAAGGTACTGCTCGTTTGCGCAGCCGGTATGTCGACCAGCATGCTCATGAAGAAGATGGAGGCCTACGCCAAGGACAACGGCATCGACCTCGAGATCGCCGCCCGCAGCTTCTCCGAGCTGAAAGACCCCGCCGATGACGGCTACGACTGCATCCTCATCGGTCCGCAGATCTCCTACCAGAAGGACAAGGTCGTCGCCAAGGCCCAGGGCCTGCCCGTCGACGTCATCCCGATGAAGGACTATGGCCGCCAGAACTGCCCGGCCATCTTCGAGCAGATCGACAAGCTTCTGGCGTAAGCCACCGACTGGTAAGCGAGCTCAAGCGTGAAAAAGGGAAAACGGAAAGAACGCGCCCGCGCCGAGCAGGAGCGCCTCCGCGCGCGCTCGCGCACGCGACGCGAGCCCACCGAGGAAGAGATATCGTTTCGGCACCTGCAGCAGGTGAACACCGCCAAGTGGAACCGTTACATGCTGATCCGCTATCTGGATTCAGGGGTCTTCTTCGTGGGCCTGTACTGGGCGGTCATGCTGTTCGCCCTGGGCGGAAGCCCCGTGGCGCTCATCGCGCCCGCGGCCGAGTTGGCGGTCGGCGCCTGCGTGCTCATCGAGGTGAACCGCGTGCTCACGAGCGACGTGGAGTACCTGAAGGTCTCGCATCGAGCGCTCATCGTCTCGCTCGTCCTGTCGGGCATCGAAGCCATCGTGACCGTCGCCGTGGGCCAAGACGCGCTCTTTCCGTTTTTCTCGACGCCGGTCGCCGGCGTCGCGCTCATCGCGATCCTCATCGCGCTCAAGGCGGTAATCGCCTGGCGGATCGTGCTCGTGCGCGACCGGCGCGACAAGAAGCGCTACGACCTCTATCTCATGGCGCTTGAGAACGCTCACACAAGGAAAGGGAGGTAAGAACCCGTGTTCGACATCCTCGAAAAATACATCATGGGGCCGATGACCAAGCTGTCACAGTTCCGCATGATCCGCTCCATCACCCAAGCCGGTATGACCTCGATCTCGTTCACGATCGTGGGCTCCATGTTCCTGATCCTGAACGTGCTGCCGCAGGCATTCCCCGCCCTCAAGGACATCTGGGCGGTCTCGTTCGACCAGATCACCGAGATCTACATGCTCGCGAACCACGCCACCATCGGCTGCATCGCCGTCTACTTCCTGATCGGCACGGCGTTCGAGTACTCGCGCATCCTCTCCGAGGAGGACGGTATCGACATCAAGCCGCTCAACGGCGTGCTCATGTCCCTCATGGCGCTGTTCATGCTCGTGCCGCAGGTCGGCATCGCCGAGGGCGCCATCACCCGGCTCACCAACATCGTCGCCGGCGAGGACGGCGCCTGGAGCTCCGTCGTGTACAACGGCTGGGAGCTCGGCGGCGACGGCCCGGCGAACTTCGGCGCGACCGGCATCTTCTGCGCCTTCATCATCGCCTGGTTCGCCGTGCGCATCTACGCGACCTGTGTCGATAAGAAGATCGTCATCAAGCTTCCCGAGGTCGTGCCCGACGGCGTCGCCCGCTCGTTCTCCGCGCTCGTCCCCGGCTTCCTGGTCGCCATCGTCTCCATGATCATCCAGGCTGTCTTCATGGCGTTCGGCACCAACTTCTACGACTTCATCGCCATCCCGTTCGGCTTCGTGGTCAACATCGTTGGCACGTTCCCCGGCGTCCTGCTGATCTACTTCCTCATCCACGCCCTGTGGCTCGTCGGCATCCACGGCGCCACCATCGTCACCTCCCCGCTCACCGCGGTCGCGCTGGCGAACCTGGTCGTGAACGCCGAGGGCGGTGCCGCGATCTGGGCCGGCGAGTACAACAACGCCTTCGTGACCATCGGCGGCTCGGGCTGCACGCTCGGCCTGACGATCCTGATGGTCACCATGGCGAAGTCCGAGCAGCTCAAGGCGATCGGCAAGGCGGAGATCGTGCCCGCGTTCTTCAACATCAACGAGCCGCTCGTCTTCGGCCTGCCCATCGTGTACAACCCCGCACTCGCCGTGCCGTTCATCCTCGCGCCCATGGCCGCGGCGACCATCTCCTACTTCGCCATCACGCTCGGGATCATCCCGTCCGTCATCGTGCAGATGCCCTGGCCGACCCCCGTCGGTCTTGGCGCCATGATCTCCACGGGCGGCAGCCTGCTCGCGGCCGCCGTGGCCGTCCTCGACGCCGTCGTGGCGACGCTCATCTACTTCCCGTTCTTCAAGCACTACGATAAGCAGCTCTGCGAGGAGGAGGCCGCTGCCAAGGCGGCGGAGTAAACCCGACTCCATCCCCTTTTCGCACCGTATCGACCATCGCGGCCCGAGGCCGCCCGGACAACGCGCGCCGGGCGGCCTCGTCGCCCATTGCTCTCACGACGTACCGAGAACCTTCGCTGAAAGGAGACATGACATGGCGTTTCGCACTGACTTCCTCTGGGGAGGCGCCGTTGCGGCGCACCAACTCGAAGGCGGTTGGGACCAGGGCGGCAAGGGCGTCAACATCATGGACGTGACGACCGCCGGCAACGTGAGCACGCGCCGTCGCTATACCGGCGAGGTGCTCGAGGGCGAGAACTACCCCAACCACGAGGCGATCGATTTCTACCATCGCTACAAGGGCGATATCGCGCTGCTCGCCGAGATGGGGTTCAAGTGCTTCCGCACCTCCATCAGCTGGGCGCGCATCTTCCCCGTGGGCGACGAGGAGGTGCCGAACGAGGAGGGCCTGAAGTTCTATGACGACCTGTTCGACGAGTGCCTGAAGTACGGCATCGAGCCGGTCATCACGCTCAGCCATTTCGAGATCCCACTCGGTCTGGTCAAGAAGTACGGCGGCTGGCGCAACCGCAAGCTCATCGACTTCTTCGTGCGCTTCGCCACCACGTGCTTCATGCGCTACAAGGACAAAGTCAAGTACTGGATGACCTTCAACGAGATCAACAACCAGGCCGATTACATGGATGATTTCGCCCTTCTCGTCGACTCCGGCATCGTCGCCGAGAAGGGCGAGAACCGCGAGCTCGCCATGTTCCAGGCCGCCCACTACGAACTCGTGGCATCGGCGAAGGCCGTCATGATCGGCCATGCGATCAACCCCGATTTCGAGATCGGCTGCATGATCGCCATGTGCCCGGTCTACCCCTTCTCCTGCAAGCCCGAGGACATCCTCATGGCGACGAAGGCGATGCAGTTGCGCTACTACTACGCCGACGTCCATGCGCTGGGCGCCTACCCGCCGAACGTCTTGGCGCTGTGGGAGCGCCGCGGCTACGACATCGACATCACGCCGGAGGACATCGAGCTGCTCGCGGCGGGGACGGTCGACTACATCGGCTTTTCCTACTACATGAGCCACACCATCGAGTGGAAAGAGGACAACCCGCACTTCGACTACCACGAGGGTGCGGACTTCGTGCGCAACCCGCACGTCAAGGCGAGCGACTGGGGATGGCAGATCGACCCGGTCGGCCTCCGCTACGCCCTCAACTGGTTCACCGACCGCTACGGCCTGCCGCTCTTCATCGTCGAGAACGGCTTCGGCGCCTATGACAAGGTCGAGGCGGATGGCTCCATCCACGACCCGTACCGCATCGACTACCTGCGCGCCCACATCGAGCAGATGAAGCTCGCCGTGGATGAGGACGGCGTCGACCTCATGGGGTACACGCCGTGGGGCTGCATCGACCTCGTCTCGGCCGGCACCGGCGAGATGGAGAAGCGCTACGGCTTCATCTACGTGGACAAGAACAACAAGGGCGAGGGCACGCTCGAGCGCTCCCGCAAGGACTCGTTCGCGTGGTACCAGCGGGTCATCGCCACGAACGGCGAGGACCTGGGGTAGAGAAAGCGTGTAACCCCGCGCAAACGCACCCGACACCCGTTAGCACCCGGCCGCGAAGTCCATCCCATCGCTTCGCGGCCGGGTTTTTGCGGCGCTACCTGTCCCGGAACGTCAGCAAGCCGCTGTAGTCCGTGTCACGCGGACGCCGGCGGTCGGGGTCGCGGAAGAAGTCCTGCGCGAGGCGGCGGATCACGGGAGACAGCGCAATCAGCGCGATGAGGTTGGGAATCGCCATGAGGCCGTTGAAGCAGTCGGCAAACTCCCACACCACGTCGAGGTTCGCCACGCAGCCCGCGAACACCATGGCGACGTAGGCAACCTGGTAGATGCGCACCGCCACACGCTGGAAGCTGCTCTTGCGGAAGAGATACTCCACGCATTTCTCGCCGTAGTAATACCACGCAATGAGCGTGGCAAACGCGAAGAGCATAAGGCCGACCGTCACGATGTACTCGCCAAAGGGAATGCTCTGCCCGAAGGCCGCGGAGCTCATGGCGCCCTCTGACATCATGGGGTCGGCATGCCACAGCCCTGAGGTGAGGATCACGAGGCCCGTGACCGTGCACATAACGATGCTGTCGAAGAAGACCTCGAACGTACCCCACAGCCCCTGGCGAGCGGGGTGGTCGGTATCGGCGGAAGCGTGCGCGATGGGTGCCGAGCCCATGCCCGCCTCGTGGGTAAACACGCCGCGTGACATGCCGACGCGGCACGCATACATGACCGTGGCGCCGAGGAAGCCACCCGTGGCGGCCGTGCCCGTGAAGGCGTCGCGGAAAATCTGAGCGATTGCCGCGGGGATCTCGGCGGCGTTGACAACGAGCACCGCCGCTGCTCCGATGAGGTAGAAAATGGCGGCGAACGGCACGAGCTTCTCGGTGATCTGCGCGATGCGCGTGATGCCGCCGATGAGCACGAGGCCAGCAAGCAGCGCCACGACGATGCCGATAACGGGCAGCGGAATCCCAAACGTCGCGTTCACGCTGGTGGCAAGGGAGTTTGCCTGCACGCTCGCGCCGATGCCGAACGACGCGAGGAAGCCGAAGATCGCGAACAGGACCGCCAGCCAGGTGGTGCCCAGGCCGCGGGAGATGTAGTACATGGGGCCGCCCACGATCTCGCCGCGCTCGTTGCGCGTGCGGTAGGCGACCGACAGCGTGACCTCGCAGAACTTGATGACCATGCCCGCCAGGGCGCTCAGCCACAGCCAAAAGATCGCACCCGGGCCGCCCGTTGCCACCGCGAGCGCCACGCCCACGATGTTGCCGGTGCCGAGCGTCGCTGCGAGCGCGGTGCACACCGCCTGGAACGGGGAGATGGTGCCCTCCCCCGCATCGCGCGCATCGCCGCGCCGGAAGAGCGTCATGGTGGTGTAGCGCATCACGACGTTGAAGCGCGTGAAGACGACGCCCTTGGTGATGATGAGCAGGAACACCCCGGTCCCCAGCATGAGCACGACCATGGGGACACCCCACAGTACGTTGGTGTTTAAAGCGGCCAGGATGGACATGAAGCGGTCGAACATGGTGTACCCCTTGACGGTCGCGGGCGTAGCAGATGGAATCTACTGTACGCCTCCTATGTTTCCATCTCGTGGCGGGCGTGCGATCAGGGCTGCATGGGCGCCGTCAGCACGGTGAAGGCAGTATCGCCCTGGAGCGGCACCTCGCTCCACGAGGCGACCTCGAAGCGGGAGGGAAACCAGGCGTCGAAGCGCTCGTAATGGGCGTCCATGCGCGCGATGAGCTGCGCCACGCGCTCGCACGGCCCCTCGAGCTCCGCCTCGACCGTGGAGCCGTCCGGCAGGTTCCTCACCCACCCGCCGATGCCGGCCTCCTCGGCGAAGGCCTGCATGTTCCAGCGAAAGCCCACGCCCTGGACCGGCCCGGAAAACAGCACGTGGATCCTGACGGCATCGTCCGCGCCGCCGGTGCCCAGCAGCTCGCCGACGCACGCCTGGGGTGTTTGCGCCATGGCTCCTCCTTTGCTCGCTTCCACTCCTCGACCCCGCATCGTGACAGCAGCGCGCTGCGGTTCGCCATCAGGTGGCCGCGCATGGACGGTCGGACTTGTTTCGTACCCGCAGGTAGACGCCTCGTTCGGGATCGCCTCTATACATTTTGGCACCGCCTTCGGTTAGAAAACGTGAACTTCGCGTTTTCTAACCGAGAAGGACGCCGGTCGGCGCGGGGCGCCCCCGCGCTCCGAAACCGGTTTCAAACCGCGAGATCCGCCCGCCGTGCCCCAGCACGCCGGTCGCGAAAGGATGCAACCAGCGTTCCCCAGAACACCCAAAAGCGCCCCGCCCGGCGAGTGCCGGACGGGGCGCGTGGGGGAAGGCGAACGGATCCGCGCGGCCCGCTACCTGCTGTAGTAGGTGTTCTCCAGCGGCAGCTTGGTGCGATAGACGCCGTCGAGCGCGTAATAGGCACCCGCCACGGCCTGCGCCGTGGGAATCGTGGCGATCTCGCCGATGCCCTTGGCGCCGTAGCCCACGGGCAGCAGCTCGTCTTTCTCCACGTAGATGGCGTTGATGTAGGGGATGTCGGTCGCACGGAACAGCCCCAGCGTGCCAAACTTGGCCTGGGGCACGCCATCTTTCAGCGGGAAGTCCTCGGTCAGCGCATAGCCCATGCCCATGAGCACGCCTCCTTCGATCTGCCCCTGAATGGCGATGGGGTTCACGACCTTGCCCGAATCGTGCGCAGCGTGGACCTCAGTCACGCGGCCCTCGTCGTCGAGCACCACCACGTGCGTCGCATAGCCGTAAGCCACATGGCTCTTGGGGTTGGGCACATCGGCACCCAGCTTGTCGGTCTTCTCCAGGTACTCATAGGAGAACTCACGACCCTCGAGCGCCGCCAGCGAGGTGGTGGGGTCCGCCGGATGCACCGCAGAGCCCGGGCCCTGATAGGGCGTGCCGTCGGCGTACTCCACAACAAAGCCGTCGCCGTGGGCCGCAACGGGCTCGACCGGCACCTCGTCGCCCGCCTCGACCGCCAGCATAGCATCGCGCAGCAGGAAGGCAGCGCCGCGCACGGCCTCGCCGGTGATGAGGGTCTGGCGCGAGCCGGAGGTGGTACCGGAGTCCGGCGCGTTCTCGGTGGAACACTCGCCGTTGACGATGTGCGACAGCGGCAGGCGCGTGGCCTCGGCCACATCCTGCAAAAAGACCGTGTTGCAGCCCTGGCCAATGTCGGAGGTTGCCGAGTACACCACGGCGCGGCCGTCCTCCACGCGGATCTTGCAGCGGCCCGCATCGGGCAGGCCCACGCCCACGCCCGCGTTCTTCATGGCGCAGGCGATGCCGGCGTGGCCGGGGTGCGCGTCGAAGACGTCCTTCACGGCGAGCAGGGTCTCCTTCAGGGCCGTCGAGCAGTCGGCGATCTGCCCGTTCGGCAGCACCTTGCCCGGCTCGATGGCGTTGCGGTAGCGGATCTCCCACGGGCTGATGCCGACCTGTTCGGCGAGCAGGTTGATGAGCATCTCGAGGGCGAACTCGCTTTGGCACACACCGAAGCCGCGGAAGGCGCCTGCCGGCGGGTTGTTCGTGTACCAACCGTAACCGCGGATGTCGGTGTTCTGGTAGCAGTACGGGCCCACCGAGTGCGTGCAGGCGCGCTCGAGCACCGGGCCGCACAGCGACGCGTAGGCACCCGTGTCGAAGTTGATCTCGCAGTCCAGGCCGGTGAAGATGCCGTTCTCGTCGCAGCCCAGCGTGAAGGTTCCCTCCATAGCGTGGCGCTTCGGATGGAAGTTGATGGACTCCTGGCGCGTCATGCGGCACTTGACCGGGCGGTTCACGGCCATCGCGGCGAGCGCGGCCAGATGCTGGACGGAGACGTCCTCCTTGCCGCCGAAGCCGCCGCCCACGAGCATGGTCTCCACGACCACGCGCTCGGGCGTGGCGTCCCAGCCGAACATGTGGGCGATCTCCTTGCGGGAGTCGTAGGCGCCCTGGTCGGTCGAGCAGACCTTGACACCGCCCTTGTACGGGAAGGCGACGGCGCACTCGGGCTCCAGGAAGGCATGCTCAGTCGCCGGCGTGCTGAAGGAGCGGGTCACCACGTGGGCGGAGTTCGCGAGCGCCGTGGCGGCGTCGCCGCGCACCACATGGCGCTGCTGGCAGATGTTGTTCTCGAGCTCGATCCAGTTGCCGAAGGCGAGAAACTTGTCGTGCAGCAGCGGGGCGTCCTCGGCGCGCGCCTCGTCGATGCTGCGCACGGGCTCGAGCTCCTCGTAGGTGATCCTCACGAGCTTCTTGGCGCGCTCGCAGGTGGCCATATCCTCGGCGACCACAAGGGCGATAGCATCGCCCACGCAGCGGGTGATGTCGCCCTCGGCGATCATGACATCCCAGTCGTAGATGAGGTGGCCCACCGCGTTCACGGGCACGTCGGCCGCCGTGAGAATGGCGAGCACGCCCGGCAGGGCGCGCGCCTTATCGGCGTCAATCTTCACCACGCGGGCGCGCGGGTACTTGGAGCGCACAGCGGAGGCATAGGCAAGGTCCGGGAAATCCGTCTCGTCGATGTCATCGGGATACTTGCCGTAGCCGAGCACCTTGCGGCGCACGTCCACGCGGAAGGCGCGCTCGCCCACGCCATAGCGGTCGCCGCGCTCAAGCTCAGGGTCGATCTGCTTCTCTCCGCGCAGGATGGCGGCGGCGAGCTCAATACCCTCGATAATCTTCTTGTAGCCGGTGCAACGGCACACGTTGCCCTTGATGGCTTCCTTGATCTGGTCCTCGGTGGGGTTCGGCACATGGTGGATGAGGCCGGCGCCCGCCATCACCATACCGGGGATGCAAAAACCGCACTGCACGGCGCCCACGGCTCCGAAGGCATAGACGAACGCCTCCTGCTCGGCCTTGGGCAGGCCCTCGACAGTCACGATGTCGCGGCCAGCTGCGAGCTCGGTGGTGAGCACGCAGGCCTTGACGGCATGGTCGTCCACCAGGATGGTGCAGGTGCCGCACGCGCCCTCGGAGCAGCCGTCCTTGGCAGAGTGGATGTGCAGGTCATCGCGCAGATAGCGCAGCAGTGGCTTTTTCTCGGTCACGGTGCGCTCGACGCCGTTGACCGTGAAGGTGTAGCTGACCGGTTGCTTGGCCATGGTCGTCACCTCTCTCTATTCGGCGGCAGCAAAGATGCCGAGCGTATCGTGGATTACATGCTTGGGGCACTTGGTGGCGCACATACCGCAGGAAATGCAGCGGGTGTAGTCGATAGCCGCCTGCTTATCGACCACGTGCATGGCACCACAGGGGCACACGCGCTCGCACATGCCGCAGCCGATGCAGCCCTCCTCGGCCACCCAGATCTGGTGGGTCTCGTTAGTCATGGGACCCTCCCTTCTCATTACCGCCCGCCGGGCAAACGGCTCCGCCGGCGGGCACAACGGCAACGCGGCAGGCACGGGGCCCAAGGCCACCGCGCCCGCCGCGATCGATTCCTACTCGACGAACAGATAGCCGTAGGCGTCGCGTACGGCAGCGATCGTCTTGCGAACGGCCTCGGGCAGGCCACAGGAGGCGTCATCCACGTCGCAAACGCGGATCTCGCCGCCTAGGCGCACGGAGAAGGTGCCGTCGGCAAGCTTCATGAAGCCGTCGTTCTCGGAAGCGAGCATGTCGTCGCCGCTCCAGAACAGCGTGAGCTTGTCCTTGTAGGGGCGACCGGTCTCGTACGGGCAGAACACGGCGCAGTTGCCGCACTCGTTGCACATGCCGTCCACATGGACGACCTGCTGCTTGTCGAGGCCCGGGACCTCGATGGCCACGTTGGCGCGGTTGGGGCACACATCGCAGCAGACCTCGCACACGGCAGCGCAGCCGAGGCAGCGGGTGTGCGTGCAGTTTGCCTTGTCGCGGCAGAGGTTGCCCTTCTTCTCGACGTAGGCAGCGACATCGAGCTGCTCGTTAGCGTCGGCGTAATGGTTGAAGTCGACGTTCGCAATCTGACGTGCGACCTCGGCGGCGTCGGCGATAGCCTCGACGACGGTCGCCGGACCGCGGCGGCAGTCGCCTGCGGCCCACACGCCCTCGACACCGGTTGCCACGCCGGCCGGACGGCCGCGACGGTCGACCTCGACGCCCGCGCCCTCGTACAGGGACGCGTCGATGCGCTCACCCACCGCGCAGATGACGGTGGTGGCGGGCACGGTCACGGTCTCGCCCGTGGGCTCGGGAGCGCGGCGGCCGGAGGCGTCCGCCTCACCGAGCTTCATAACGTTGCAGGTAAGCTGGCCGTCGGCCAACGATACCGGCGCGAGCAGCTCCATGAACTCCACGCCGTCGGCGAGTGCGAAGTCCAGCTCCTCCTCGTCGGCGGGCATCTGGGCCTTGGTGCGGCGATACACCAGGCGCACGTTCTCGACGCCAGCGGCGCGCTTGGCGACGCGGGCGGCGTCCATGGCGGTGTTACCGGCGCCGATGACCACGACGTCAGTGCCGAGCGACAGGGTCTCGGGAGCCTTCTTGGCAGCCTCGAGGAACTCGAGGACATCCATCTCGGCGCCCTCGCCCAGACCGGCGGAGCCGGGCAGCCAGGCGCCGGTCGCCACGACGACGTCAGTGTAGCCCTCGGCCTTCAGGGCCTCGATGGACTCGACACGGGCGCCCAGCTTGACCTCGACGCCGAACGCGCGGCAGAGCTCGACGTCGGCGTCGATATCGGCGCTCGCGATGCGGAACTCGGGAATCACATGGCGCACGATGCCGCCGAGCGTATCCTTGGCCTCGAAGATGGTGACAGGCACACCGGCGCGCGACAGGAAGAACGCCACGGCAAGACCGGCAGGACCGCCGCCGATGACGGCGACGTTCTTGTCGGAGACCTTCCCGGGTGCCCCGGCCTGCAGCTTGGGCAGCACGGTGGCGAACGCCTCATGGGCGGCGCGCAGCTTGCTCGCGCGGATCTGGGCCCCCTCGGGCTCATAGAACGCGCGCTCGCAGCTCTTGCCGCAGGGATGCGGGCAGATGGTGCCGGTGATGTGCGGCAGGGCGTTGCGCTCGATGATGATGTCGAAGGCGTCGGCGAAGCGACCCTCCTCGACCGCGGCGAGATATGCCGGGATATCCTGGGAGATGGGGCAGCCGGTGCGGCAGGGCGCGGTGAAGCAGTCCGTCAGCGGCACGCCGCCGGGAACCTTGGCGGAAGGCAGCTTGCGCAGCGGGTTGCGGTACAGCGGGTTTGTGAGCGAGTCGGCCTGAATCGCAACGACGGCGTCGAGCGAGATGCCCTCAAATGCACGGCCGTCGAGGTTGTCGAACTCGCCGGCAATCTGGCTCATGCGCTCGTAGCCACCGGGCTTGAGCACGTCGGTCGCCAGGGTAATGGGCCAAATGCCCGCATCGAACAGCGAACGGATGTTGTAGACGGTCGCGCCGCCGGAATAGGAGATGCGCAGGCGCCCGTCGAACTGCTCGGTGATGCGGCGCGCGACCTCGATCGTGAGCGAGAACAGCGTGCGGCCGCTCATGTACATCTCGTCGCTCGGCAGCTCGCCGCGGGTGACGTCGACCGGGAAGGTGTTCGTGAGCTTCACGCCGAAGTCCAGTCCGCGCTCAGCGGTGAGCGCGATCAGGCGCTCGAACATCGGCACGGCATCGGCCCACTGCAGGTCCTCCACGAAGTGGCGGTCATCGAAGGCGATGTAGTCGAACCCGAGCTCGTCCAGACGCGTGCGCGCGAAGTCGTATCCGAGCAGCGTCGGGTTGCACTTGATATAGGTGTTCAGGTTCTTCTCGGTGATGAGGTAGGTCGCGATGCGCTCGATCTCATCGGGCGGGCAGCCGTGCAGCGTGGACTCGGTGATGGAGTTGGACACGCGCGCCGGGATGCTCTCCACGAAAGCGGCGTCGACGTTCTGGAAGCGGTCGAGGTTCGCGAGCGCCCACTCACGGCACTCGGCCCACACCGCGGAGCCGGAAGCGTCCTTCATGCCCTCGATATAGGCGTCGACCTTGGGGCTCTTGATGCCCTCGAGGTCGTATCCAACGCTCATGTTGAACACGAAGCCGTCGGGGGCGCCCAGGCCGTACTCCTGCGCGATCAGGTGGCAGGCGAACCACGCCTTGACGTACTCGGCGTATGCCTGCGGCACCTCGAGCTCAGTGGACCACTCGCAGTTGTAGCACTCGTCCGCCGCGGTGATGCAGGGCTTGTTCACGCATGCGGACAGCTCCTCGCCGTCCATGACCTGAACGGTCTTGAGCTCGAAGAAGCGCGAGCCCGCCACATAGGCGGCGATGATGTTCTGGGCGAGCTGCGTGTTGGGACCGGCTGCCGGGCCGAAGGGCGTCTCGATCTTCTCGTCGAAGATGGGAAGCGCCCCCTCCTTGTTGGCGGTCACCATCTTGCGCACGCCGAAGATGGAGCCCTGGGTCTCATGCTCGGTCAGCACCCAGTCCATCAGACTCGAAAACGGGATGGGCCTCATGATGTCGCTCATACTGATCTCCTCTGTGCCATGCGGGCCTACTCATCCCGCACGCGTTGCGCCCGCGATGCGCCCACGGGCGAGTACCGATTGCAAGCGGGGCCGCCGACCGGGGCGCTGCCGGCGATGCGGCGCCCCGGCCGCGGTTGCGCGGCCCCGCGGTATGCCGTGTCGCGCCGCCCACGGGCTTCGGCCCGGGGCGCGCAAGACGCCCGCGCTAGTAGACGCGGTCGTTGAGGGTGCCCCAGAGCTTTCGGGACTGCTCCATCGTCCAGGCGTTGATGCGCTCCTCGTCGAAGGCGACGAACTCGCGGTCCTTGTAGAGCACGCGGCCGTTCACGATGGTGGTGCGGCAGTTCTTGCCCATCATGCCGAACAGCATGTGGCCGTCGACGTTCTCCTCGGAGAAGGGCGTGAACTTCTTGTAGTCCATCACGATGACGTCGGCGGCGGCGCCGGGCGCCAGCACGCCGATCTTGCGACCGAAGTACGCGCTCGCCATGGCGGGGTTGTTCTGGAACAGCATCGTCATGGCCTCGCCCCAGCCGACGTTCGGCATGGCGGCGTTGTGGCGCTGGATGATGAGAAAGACCTTCAGGCTCTCGAGCATATCGTGGGTGTAGGCGTCGGTGCCCATGTGCACCGGGATGCCGCGACGGAAGAACTCGAGCACCGGCGCGCAGCCCACGGCGTTACCCATGTTGGACTCCGGGTTGTTGACGATATGGGTGCCGGTCTCCTTGATGATGTCCATCTCGGCGGGCGTCACGTGGATGCAGTGGCCGAGCATGGTGCGGGGACCCAGCAGGTCGTGCTGCAGCAGTCGCTCGATCGGCGAGATGCCGCCGCGGTTCAGGCGCGAATCCCACACGTCGTTCATGCCCTCGCACACGTGGATGTGGAAGCCGGTGAGCCCGTTGTTCGCCTCCGCCATCTTGTCCATCGTCTCGTCGGAGAGCGTAAAGGTGGCATGGCCGCCGAACATGGCCGCGATCATGGAGTTGCCTTGCGCCTGCGCGGATGCCGCCCACTGGGCGAACTCGGCGTTCTCGGCGATGGACTGGTCGCGCTTCTCGTCCCCGCGGCGATCGGAGGTCTCGTAGCACAGGCATGCGCGGATGCCCGTCTCTTCGCAGACGTCCTTGATGGCGAACAGCGATCCGGGGATCTCGCAGAAGCTCGCATGATGGTCGAAGATCGTGGTCACGCCATCGCGCAGGCTGTCGAGCACCGTGGCGTAGGCGCTCGCGCGCGTGCCGTCGAGCGTAAGGTTGTCGTCGATCTTCCACCACTGCTGCTCGAGGTTCTCGAGGAAGTTCGTGGGGTTGCAGCCCTTGATAGCAAGTCCGCGGGCGAGACCGGAGTAGATGTGGGTGTGGCAGTTCACAAGGCCGGGCATGATGATGCCGCCGTGGGCGTCGACGTACTCCGCGCCGGGGTTCGCACCGACGATCTCGTCCTCGGCGCCGACCTCGACGATGGTGTCGCCGTCGATGAGCACCGCGCCGCGCTCCAGATAGGGCATCTCCTCGTCACGTGTGACGACCGAACCGTTACCGACGATAAGCATGGGATCTCCTCTCGTCGTCTAAGGCGGGGTTTAACACCTCGGACCATATGCGGTTGCGCGCGCCGCGATGCGGCAGGCGGGCACCTCCCCCGCCGTCGCGCCAAACGGTGCGGACCCGACCGCCTGCCGGCGGATGCGGGTCCGCGATGGCGGGATCCACGCCCCCGCCGGGCTGACTTGGCTACTTCTTGTGGTCGGGCAGAACCGTTCCCACCGCGGCCTCCTTGGCGGCATCGACATGGGCGTCGACCGGCGGGGTCGGAGGCAGGATGAGGTTCAGGACGATGGCCATGATGGCGCACGGGGTGATGGCGTTGGAGCCGACGACCGTCGAGATCCAGGTGGGCATGCCCTCGCCAGCAAGGCAGCCGGAGGCCATCCAGATGCCGAGGCCGAACACGACCGAGGTGCCCACGATGGTGGCCACGCGCTGGGTCAGGCCCTCCTTGGTGAACATGCGGATGCCGTTCATGGTGATGGTGCCGAACACGCCGACGGTGGCGCCGCCGATAACCGGCTGCGGGATGGCGGTCAGCAGGGCGGAGAGCTGCGGGAACAGACCGGCGAGCGCGAACACGGCCGCCACGATGGCGAACACCCACTTGTTGATGACCTTGTTGGAGGCGATGATGCCGACGTTCTGGCCGAGGGCGCTCGTGGGCAGGCCGCCGATGAAGGCGGAGATGATGCTCGTCAGGCCCTGGGAGACGATGGCGCCGGAAAGCTCGCGCTCCTCGGGCATGCGGTCGATGGAGCCCAGGCAGGCGGCGGAGACGTCACCGATGACCTGGATGGCGACCATCGGGTACACCACGGCGAGCGTGATGCAGACCTCGGGATGGAACTCGAGCTGATAGGGCATGAGCTTGGGCAGGGCGAAGATGCCGGCGGAACCCACGCTCGAGAAATCGAGCATGCCGAAGGGGGCGGAGACGATGATGCCCACGATCATGCCGAAGAACACGCTGCCGAGCTTGAGCGTGCCCTTGGTGAAGTTGGACAGGAAGAACACGACGGCGAACGTGATGAGCGCGACGATCCAGCTCTGCGGGGTGCCCCAGATGGGCGTGCCCTCGCCGCCGGCCATGTACTTCACGGCGGTCGGGTACAGCGACACGCCGATGGTGAAGATGACCGTGCCGGTCACGACCGGAGGGAACAGGTTCTTGAGCTTGCTGTAGAACAGGCCGAACAGGATCGCGGCGACACCGCCCACGATCTCGCCGCCGAGCAGCGAGCCGAACGAGAAGTCCGCCCCCATGGCCTGCAGCGCGGGCAGGAAGGCGAACGAGACGCCCATGACGATGGGCAGGCCGCCGCCGATGCGACGGAACGGCGCGAACGCCTGGAGCGCCGTGTCGATGGCGGACAGGATCAGCGCGACCTGGATGATGTCGGTGCGCGCCTGGGCATCCCAGTTGTAGACGGATGCGATGATGATCGCCGGGGTGATGATGCCGGCAAAGGACGCGAGCACGTGCTGGAGGGCGCAGGGGATCATATCTTTGATCGGGGGCATGCCCTCGCGCGTGAACAGCACGTCATGCGAGGAGGTCACGGTTCCAATAGCCATAGGACCACTCTTTCTCTTTGGCTGCGATACGCATGTTTCCGCAGCATTCCAGTTGGATTCATCGTAGGATAGGTTTTTCTCACATTCAATAATAATTTTTTACCACTCGGCAAACGGCTGCTCACAACCCGTGAATGCGCAGGTAGAAGCGATGTTATACGGTGCTTACTGGATCGACGGGCCCCATCGATGCCGCTCACCGGCCGCAAGCTACCGCTTATCCCCTCTCGCACGAAAATGAGCACGTGAAACATAGCGCGAGCGGCTTGCCGGCACCACGTTTCCCGCCTCCGCGTCTATAATGGCCAGTGTCGTAATGAAAATAAGTTATCGCATGGCCCTCCCGCCATGCGTGCGAACGGAGCGCCATGAACGCGACGGTAAAGAGCTTCATCCCCCTCGTCGATTTCCTCGAATCGGCGCTCAGCGCAAACAGCGAGATCGCGCTTCATGATTTCACCGACCCGGACCACTCCATCGTCGACATCCGCAATCCGCACGTCTCGGGCCGCAAGGTCGGTGCCCCCGCCACCGACCTTGCCGTCAAGATCATGAACGGCGCCTATGCCGACCGCGACTTCGTGGCCGGATACACCTCGCGCAGCGCCAGCAACAAACCCCTGCGCTCCGCCTCCTTCATCATCCGCGAGAACGGCCGCTGCGTCGGCATGATGTGCATCAACACCGACATCTCGCAGATCATGCGCCTCCACTTCCTCGTGGACCAGATGGTCGCCTCCTACGGCGGCGTCCCCAGCGAACCCGAGCAACCCGCGGCGGAGGCCGTGCCGGTACCCGTGCTTCCCATCCACACGGCCGCCACGGGGGCCCACGAGGTCGAGAGCCTCACCGATTCGACCGCGGACCTCATCGCCCGCAACATCGAGGACCTCGCCGCTGCGCGCGGGCTCGCGCTCGATGCGCTCGGCCAGGCGGAGCGCATCGACATCATCCGGACCCTCAACGCAAACGGCATGTTCCTCCTCAAGGGTGCAGTCGCCAGCTGCGCCGAGACCATGGGGATCTCCGAGCCGAGCGTCTACCGCTACCTCCAGAAGGTGCGCAAGGAGTAAGACGTCCGGTGCGCCCCGCCGATGGGCGCACGCGGTTCCGGTCCGTCCCCGGCGGGGCGCCCCCCCCTTCGGCGTTTTGCACGGTGCCCCGAAAAACGACAGGGCCCGGGCGCCGTGTCTCCACGGCGCCCGGGCCCTCTCATGCGGGAAGCCTTATCGGGTTCCCTAGAGTGCGGCGATGACCTCGATCTCGACCAGACCGCCCGCCGGCAGGGCGCCCACCTGGAAGGCGGAACGTGCCGGGAAGGGCTCAGAGAACTTGGAGGCGTAAATCTCGTTCACGGTGGCGAAGTCGGCGATGTCGGCAAGCAGCACCGTGGTCTTCACGACGTTGTCGAACGTGGCGCCGGCGGCGGCGAGCAGCGCCTCGATGTTGGCGAGGGACTGCTTCGCCTGGGCCTCGATGCCCTCGGGAAGCTTGCCGGTCGCAGGGTCGATGCCGAGCTGGCCGGACAGGAAGAGCATGTTACCCGTCTTGATGCCGGCGGAATACGGGCCGAGGGCCGCGGGGGCCTTGTCGGATGAGATGACGTTCTTGTCCATAGGGGCGCTCCTTTGCTGAGACGATGGTCGGACATCCACAACGGATGCCGGTGTCCGGAGGCTATGATGGACCTCGGCATCCGTTGCTTCAAGGGGCCGAATGCACGAGAGGCCCCAGCGCTACAACGTAAACGCTGATTCTGATACTAGACTGCGCCTGAAATGCTTGCAAGTTTTTTATCGTATATAAGAAAGTTTTATCTATCAGCGGCGGGCGAGCGCCGCCGGACGGTCGCGCGGCGCGCGCATCCGGGTGCGGTAACCCTGCGGATTTCCCGCCCTCGCGCCCAGCCACGCTATACTCATGACCGACACCCACCTCCATACCAGCAGAAAGGCGCACATGTCGCGGTCCTCAGATCACCTTGTCCCGCCCACCTATCCCGAACTCCTCTCCCCCGCCGGGGGCCCGGAGCCCTTCGCGGCCGCGCTCGCCGCGGGCGCCGACGCAATCTACTGCGGCATGGGAGCGTTCAACGCGCGCCGCAAGGCGACGAACTTCACCGACGAGGCGTTCCTGGCCGCCTGCCGCGCGGCGCACCTCGCCGGAACCCGCGTCTACGTGACCGTGAACATCGCCATCAAGGATACCGAGATGGCAGATGCCCTCGAGCTCATCCGTCGGTGCGCCGAGCTCGGGGCGGACGGCTTCATCATCCAGGACTGGGGCCTGTTCTTCGAGGTGCACCGCCTCATGCCCGACCTCGAGCTCCACGTGTCCACGCAGGCGAACATCCACGACCTGCGCGGAGCCGTCTGGTGCCGCGAGGCGGGCGCGGACCGCGTCACGCTCTCGCGCGAGCTCTCCGTCGCGGAGATCGGCACGATCTCGAAGGCGGGCATCGACCTCGAGGTCTTCGCCCACGGTTCCATCTGCTTCTCGTATTCGGGCGTCTGCCTGCTGTCGAGCTTCGCCTGCTCGGGGCGCTCCGCCAACCGCGGCATGTGTGCCCAACCCTGCCGCCTTCCCTACGAGCTTCTCGACGAGGACGGCTCCGTCATCCCCACCCCGGGCCGGGAGCGGGCCCTGTGCCCTCGCGACAACTGCACGGTCGATATGCTCGGCGAGCTCATCGGCGCCGGCGCGGGCGCGCTCAAGCTCGAGGGCCGCATGAAGGCCCCCGACTACGTCTACTCCGTCACCGGTGCCTATCGTGAGGCGATCGACGATGCGCTCGCCCACCGCGAGCACGACGACGCGCGCGCGACGGAGCGCGCACGTCGGCTCAAGCGCTGCTTCAACCGAGACTTCACGAGCGCCTACCAGCACGGCACCTCGGGCGACGAGATGATGAGCTACGAGCGCTCCAACAACCGCGGGCAGATCGTCGGAGAGGTTTTGGGGAGCCGCCGCGCGAACAGCCCCGTCGGCCTGCACCCCGATGACCGGCGCGTGCGCGCCGCCATCGCGCGCATCCGCCTCGATGAGCCGGTGGGCAAAGGGGACCTGCTCGAACTGCGCCACGATGACGAGTTCGACCAGTTCCTGACCGTGACCGCCGCCGCAGACGCCGCCGCGGGGCAGACCATCGAGTGCCGCGCCGCCCGCGCCATGCCCGCCGGCGCCCTCGCGCGCCTGATTCGCAGCCAGGCCGCACTCGATGAGGCGTCCGCCGCCCTTCACCGCGATGTCGCCCGCAAGCGCGCCGTCGATGTCCGCGTGACGGCACGGCTGGGCGAGCCCTTCACCGTCGAGCTCGCATGCTCCGACGACCCCACGTTCTCCTCCCGCGCGACGGGCTTC
Source organism: uncultured Collinsella sp. (assembly GCA_944321445.1). Lineage (GTDB taxonomy): Bacteria > Actinomycetota > Coriobacteriia > Coriobacteriales > Coriobacteriaceae > Collinsella. The sequence continues at coordinate 51,409 of CALULJ010000006.1, read as the reverse complement.
ACCGTCGAGCCCGCGCGCACGAGGGCCGTGACCGCCGACGACCTGATCGAGCATGTCGGCCGCATGGGCTCCTCCCCCTTCGAGGCCGCCTCGTTCGAGATCGACCTCGACGCGGGGTGCGGCATGGGCTTCTCCGCCGTGCACCAGGTGCGCGCCCGGGCGTGCGCGGCGCTCGAGGACGCCATCTGCGCGGGATATCGCGCGCGGGCAGCGCGTCTGTCCGAGCTCGCCCCCTTCAGCGACAGCGCCCGCACCGCCTCCGGACCGCGAGGGGACGCAGGCGCGAACGAGCCGGAGATCTGCGCCATCGCGACCTCCCTCGATGCGGCCATGGCCGCGCGAGCGGCGGGAGCGGACCGCATCTACCTCACCGTCGACGATCTCGACGCCGAGGGCATCGACCCCGCGCGCGCACAGCAGCTCGGACTTGTCCCCATACTCGACGAAGTCTGCCGCGAGGGTGATCATGACCGTCTGGACCCCTGGATCGCCCCGGGCGCGCCCGCGGCGATCGGCAACATCTCCGAGCTCGCGCTCGCCGCGAAGCGTGGTGCCGCCCCCGAGGTCCGCACGTGCCTGCCCGTGCACAACGTCGCCTGCATCGAGGCCCTCGAGGCGCACGGCGCCGCGGGCTTCTGGCTCTCCCCCGAGCTCACCCTCGACGAGATCTTGCGCATCGCGCCGCACGCGCGATGCCCGGTCGGCATCATCGTCTCCGGCTCGCCGCGCGTCATGACGAGCGAGCACTGCATACTCCAGGTCGCGAACGCCTGCGTCCACGACTGCGCGCGATGCCGCCTGCGCACGCGCGCCCTGTCGCTGCGCAACATCGACGGCAAGGTCCTGCCCGTCCGCACCGACATCCACGGACGCAGCCGCCTGTACGACGGCAACCAGCTCGACCTCACGCCGCAGATGGGCAAGCTCATCGCAGCTGGCGTCTCGCGCTTCGCGGTCGACGGCACCCTGCTTTCCCCGACCGGACTCGCGAGTCTCGTCGAGCGCGCCGTGCGGGCGCTCAAGGCGGTGCGGGCGGGCAGGAGGCCCGCGAAGCGCCTTGCCGGCGCCACGTCGGGCTGCCTGTTCGTGGGTGTCGACTGATGCCCGGCATCGACGCGTCCGATATCCTGCTCGAGACCAGCTCGCTCGTCGCCGTGAACAAGCCCGCCGGCATCATCGTCCACGGCGACGGGACCGGGCAGCCCACGCTCACCGGCCTCGTCCGCGACCTCATCGGCGCGCGCGACGGCGCCCTGCAGGCAGGCGAGCTGCAGGCCCTGCAGCGACTCGATCGGGAGACGAGCGGCATCGTGCTGTTCTCCCGGCGCAAGGCGACACAGCCGGCCTACGACCGCCTCATCGCCGAGCACGGCATCGACAAGCGCTATCTTGCCATCGTCGACGGCGCGCCCGCTTGGAGAGCGCGCGTCTTCTGCGCGCCGATCGGACGGGATCGCCACGATGCGCGCCGCATGCGGGTCAGCCGTACAGGCAAGGCCGCCACGACGCATGCGCGAGTCCTCGATAGCCGCCATCTCGGCAACCGGGCCCTCACCCTGCTCGAGGTGCGCATCGAGACGGGCCGCAAGCATCAGATCCGCGTCCATCTCGCGCACGCGGGCCTCCCTCTTCACGGCGACGGCCTCTATGGAACCCCGGCTCCCGACGGCCTCATGCTCCACGCTTATCGGCTCTCGTTCTCCGACCCGCTCGACGGCTCGCGCATCTCCATCGTCACCGAGGCGCCGGAACGAATGCGCCGGCTCTTCCCGCGCGCCCTCGGTAGGCTCCGCAACGGATAGCGGCACGATACGCGCCGCAGGCCCCATCCCACCCGGCACGATAGGATGCCGCCCATGTTCGAACATCGATCCCATCCGCCCACGCGGCCGTAAACGAGCGGCGGCCGCATGGATAAAAAGAGCCTGAGTGGGATCTGTACATGGGCAAGATGGTCCCGCGCAGAGGATGATATGCATACGCAGACGATCGTTTCCTGCGAGATACATAGATAAGATGCATAGATCATTCACTCCCGCATCGGTTCTTCTTCCTATCGTTCCAGTATGGAGTCCCACTCAGAGAAGATTTGTCCAGGACCGGCCAGCACGGCACGTGAACACCGGTTGAATGATGGCGCCCCCGATCCGCTTGGAGGGAGTATCGGCTCCGCAACCCAAGGGCGCGGCGCCATGTCGAGGTGCGGCTGGCGGCTCGATCCGCAAGGCGGTCTTCCCTTCGCGACCGGTTATGAAAAAAGCGCCCCCGACCGAGGTCGGGGGCGCTTCATGCGCACGATACGCCAGATGGTTTAGAACTCAGCGCCGCACTTCTTGCAAACGCGCAGCTTGTTCTTGCCGTCCTTCTTGTGGCCAACGCGGGTGGGCTGGCCGCACTTGGGGCAGATGAGCATCACGTTGGAGGCGTCGATGGCGGCCTCCTGGGACACAATGCCACCCTGCTGGTTCTGAGCGGTGGGCTTCATGGCCTTCTTGACGATAGCCACGCCCTCGACGACAACCTTGCCCTCAGCGGGAAGCGCGCGCAGGACGGTACCGGTCTTGCCGCGATCCTTACCGGAGAGCACCTTGACGTTATCGCCCTTCTTGATGGACATAGACATAACGGTCTCTCCCTCACTACAGGGTCTCGGGTGCAAGCGAGACGATCTTCATGTACTTCTTGTCACGAAGCTCACGAGCGACGGGCCCGAAGATACGGGTGCCGACGGGCGAGCCGTCCTTGTTGATGACAACGGCGGCGTTGTCATCGAAGCGGATGTAGGAGCCGTCCTTGCGACGGATCTCCTTCACGGTGCGAACGACGACGCAGCGAACGACGTCCTTCTTCTTGACATTAGCGCCCGGGGTGGCCTCCTGGACAGCAGCGATGATGACATCGCCGATGCCGGCATAACGACGCTTGGAGCCACCGAGCACCTTGATGCAGCGAACCTTGCGCGCACCGGAGTTGTCAGCAACCGTGAGCATGGTTTGCATTTGAATCATGGTAGTTCCTCCGAATAAGAGAACGACGAGAGGTGCGCCGGCCCTATGTGGGCCAGACTGGCGCAGGCGCGGCGCACGTCATCGTGGAAGCGTACGATCGTGACTACTTGGCGCGCTCGATGATCTCGACGAGACGCCAACGCTTCATCTTGGACAGAGGACGGGTCTCCATGAGGCGGACGGTATCGCCAACGCCAGCGGTGCACTCCTCATCGTGGGCATGAAGCTTCTTGGTGGTGGTCATCATCTTGCCGTACTTGGGATGACGCTTGCGCTCCGTGGTCTGGACAACGATGGTCTTGTTGCCCGAGATGGAGACGACGACACCCGTACGAACCTTGCGCGCGTTGCGCTCAGTCGTTTCAGACATGCTCTAACTCCTGAATCTACTCGGCGGCAGCGGTCTTCTCCGCTGCGATCTGACGGGCGCGCTGCTCCGTGAGGACACGAGCGATGTCCTTCTTCACGGTCTTGACGCGAGCGGTGTTGTCCAGCTGGCTGGTGGCCATCTGGAAACGAAGGTTGAAGAGCTCGGCGCGCATCTCCTTCAGCTTGTCGGCAAGCTGGGCGTCCGAAAGCTCACGAATCTCTGCGGGCTTCATTACTTATCCTCCTCGGCGGCGGCGTCGTTGTTGCGGATAAGAATCTTGGTCTTGATGGGCAGCTTGTGCTGGGCAAGACGCAGAGCCTCACGTGCAATCTCCTCGGAGACGCCGGAAATCTCGAACATGACACGGCCGGGCTTGACGACGGCCACCCACTCCTCGGGATTACCCTTACCGGAGCCCATGCGGGTCTCCGCAGGCTTCTTGGTGATGGGCTTGTCGGGGAAGATCGTGATGAACACGCGGCCGCCACGCTTCATATAACGGGTCATGGCGACACGAGCGGCCTCGATCTGGCGGTTGGTGATCCAGTGAGCCTCAAGAGCCTGCAGGCCGTAATCACCGAAATGGAGCTCGGTGTGACCCTTGGCGCGACCCTTCATGGAGCCACGCTGCACCTTACGGTGAAGAATTCGCTTAGGGGCAAGCACTACTGACCCCTCCTCTCGGAATTACGACGGCGAGGACGGCTGGGGCCCTCGAGAGCCGGGTTGGGGACCGGCTGGCCGGGGAGCTTCTCGCCCAGATAGATCCAAACCTTGATGCCGCAGGCGCCCATGGTGGTGTGCGCGACAGCGGTGCCGTAGTCGATCTTGGCACGCAGGGTGTGCAGAGGCACGCGACCCTCGCGGTACCACTCGCGACGGCCCATCTCGGCGCCACCCAGACGGCCGGAGCACTGGATACGGATACCCTTGGCACCGGACTTGCGGGCGGTCTGGACGGCCTTGCGCATGGCGCGACGGAAGGCAACGCGGCCCTCGAGCTGCTCGGCCACGGACTGAGCGACGAGCTCAGCATCGAGCTCGGGGCGCTTGATCTCGATCACGTCGACGGAGAGGTGACCGCGGTCGACGCCCACGACCTTCTCGAGATCGTGACGAAGGGTGTCGATCTCGGAACCCTTCTTGCCGATCACGATGCCCGGACGGGCGGTGAAGATGATGATCTTCACCTTGTCGCCGGCGCGCTCGATCTCAACGCGGGAGACGGCGGCGCGGGAAAGACGCTTCTTGAGGTACTTGCGGATCTCAAGGTCGTTGCCGAGGGTCTCGGCGTAGTTCTTATCGGCGAACCAACGGGAACGCCAATTCTCGGTGATGCCGAGACGGAAGCCGGTGGGGTAGACTTTCTGACCCATCGCTTAGGCCTCCTTTCCGGGAGCAACGATGATGGTGATGTGGCTGGTGCGCTTGAGGATGCGGGAAGCGGAGCCCTTGGCGCGAGGACGGATACGCTTGAGCGTGGGGCCCTCGTCGACATAGGCGTACTTCACGACCAGATCGGAAGCGCGCATGCCGTTGTTGTTCTCGGCATTGGCCACAGCGGACTTGAGAACCTTCTCGACGTCCACGGCCACGGCGCGGTTGCAGAAATGCAGGATATCGAAAGCCTGAGCAACGGACTTGTTGCGGATCAGATCGACCACCAGGCGAGCTTTGCCGGGGGACACGCGCACGTACTTGGCCGTCGCGCGGACCTCGCGGGTCGCGGTGTCGGTTGACTTAGTTGCCATTTACGAAGAACCCCCCTATTTGGCCTTGTGGCCACGGAACGTACGGGTCGGCGCGAACTCGCCGAGCTTGTGACCGACCATGGACTCGGTGACATACACGGGCACGTGCTTGCGGCCGTCGTGGACGGCGATGGTGTGACCGACCATCTCGGGGAAGATGGTGGACGCGCGGGACCAGGTCTTCACGACGTCCTTCTTGCCGGCCTCGTTCATCGCGACGATACGCGAGAGAAGGCGAGCTTCCACGAACGGGCCCTTTTTGAGACTTCTGCTCATAAGTGCTAACTCCTAAAACTCGGTATCGACTACTTGCGACGACGACGGATGATGAGGGCGTTGGAGACCTTCTTCTTGTTGCGGGTGCGATAGCCCTTCGTCGGCTTGCCCCACGGAGTAACAGAAGGACGACCAGAGGTGTGGTTCTTGCCCTCGCCGCCGCCGTGCGGGTGGTCAACCGGGTTCATGACCGTACCACGGACGGTAGGACGGACGTTCATCTTGCGCTTACGGCCAGCCTTGCCGATGACGATGTTGGAGTGATCGGCGTTGCCGACCTCACCGACGGTCGCGCGGCAGGTGAGCAGGATGCGGCGCATCTCGGAGGACGGCATGCGCACGATGGCGTACTTGCCCTCCTTACCCATGAGCTGGCAGGCAGTGCCGGCGGAACGAGCGATCGCGGCGCCCTTGCCGGGCATGAACTCGATCGCGTGGATCAGCGTACCGACGGGGATGTCGGCCAGCGGAAGGGCGTTGCCCGGCTTGATGTCGACATCGGAGCCGGAGACGACCATGTCGCCCACCTTGAGGCCCTTCGGGCACAGGATGTAGCGCTTCTCGCCGTCAACGTAGTGCAGAAGAGCGATGCGCGCGGAACGGTTGGGATCGTACTCGATCGTCGCGACCTTGGCGGGCACGCCGTCCTTGTTGCGCTTGAAATCGATGATGCGGTAGCGACGCTTCACGCCGCCGCCCTGATGACGGGTCGTGATGCGACCCTGGTTGTTACGACCGGCCTTCTTGGGAAGCGGCGCCAGGAGCGACTTCTCGGGCTTGTTGGTCGTGATCTCGGCGAAGTCCGAGATCGTCTGCCAACGCCTACCGGCGCTGGTCGGTTTAAGGTGCTTTACAGCCATTACCTATCCCTTTCGAATCTATCCGCTCGCCACCGCAAGCTGGGATGCGGGTGCGGTGACACCGGATGTACCACGGTACCGGGCGGCTCCATCTCAATGGGCCCGATACACTGCCTTCCCGCTTTCGCGGGAAAGATTAGCGAACGAGCGCCAGGCTCATTAGGCCTGGTTGCCAAAGATCTCGATGGACTGACCCTCGGCGACCGTGACGACGGCCTTCTTCCAAGAACGGGTCTTGCCGGCGATGTAGCGCACGCGCTTGATCTTGGGCTTGACGTTCAGGGTGTTGACGCGGACGACCTTCACGTTGAAGATCTCCTCGATAGCGTCCTTGATCTGGTACTTGTTAGCGTCCTTGTGAACCTCGAACGTGTACTTGTTCTCCTCCATCTCGGAGTAGGAACGCTCGGACACGATCGGGCGAATGATGATCTCGTGAGCGGTCATTTATGCGAGCACCTCCCCGAAGTGGGTCGCGACGTCAGCGGGCATCAGCAGAGCGCCGTTGTTGAGGAGGTCGTAGGTGTTGGCCTCGGACGGCGTGATGATGAACGTCTTGGGGATGTTACGGAAGGACAGGTAGGCGTTGATGTCGTCCTCGCGCACGATGACGGTGATGCGCTTGCCCTCGATGCCGAGCGCCTTGACGAGCGCGACGGCAGCCTTGGTGGAGGGCTTGTCGAAACCGTAGTCATCGACGAGGAAGAGCTCGTTGTCGCGGACCTTCGCGGAGAGCGCGGAGCGCATGGCGAGCTTGACCTCCTTGTTGTTCATACGCTTGGCGTAAGAACGGGGCTTGGGCCCGAAGATGACGCCGCCGTGACGCCACTGACCGGCGCGGGTGGAACCCTGGCGGGCGTGACCGGTGCCCTTCTGACGCCAAGGCTTGCGGCCGCCACCGGAGACCTCAGAACGGCCCTTGGTGGACTGGGTGCCCTGACGCCAAGAGGCCATCTGGCACTTGACGATGTGATGCATAACGTGGATGTTCGGCTCGATGCCGTACACCTCGGGCGCGAGCTCGACCTCAGAGGCCGCCTTGCCCTCGCGATTCTTTACTTCAAACTTAGACATGTTCTGTTCTCCTTGGTATGACTCTAGGACCTATATGGACCTGGCCCTTAGGCCATACGGATGGCGACCAGAGCGTTCTTGCCACCAGGGACAGCACCCTTGATGAGCATGAGGTTCTGCTCGGCATCGACGCGGACAACGGTGAGGTTCTTCACGGTCACGCGCTCATCGCCCATGTGACCGGCCATCTTGACGCCCTTGAGGACGCGGGCGGGGTAGGCGCACTGGCCAATGGAGCCCGGATGACGCTTGAAGTGCGAACCATGGGTCATAGGACCACGGCGCTGACCCCAGCGCTTGATGCGGCCCTGGAAGCCCTTACCCTTGGAGGTACCGATGACGTCGACCTTGGCGACATCAGCGAAGTCAGCGACGGTGACGACCTCGCCGACCTTGTGATCCTCGCCGTTCTCGACGCGGACCTCACGGAGGTAACGGACAGGCTCGACGCCGGCCTTGGCAAAGTGACCAGCCATGGGCTTGTTCACGTTCTTGGCCTTGATGTCGCCGAAACCGATCTGGACGGCGTCATAGCCGTCGGTGGCCTTGGTTTTAACCTGCGAGACCGCGCAGGGGCCAGCCTGGATGACCGTGACGGGGACGACGTTGTCGTTCTCGTCCCACACCTGGGTCATACCGATCTTACGGCCGAGAATCATGCTGATCATTCAATGATCCTAACTCTCGGTGGTCTTGGGACACTGCGTCCGCCCCTTGCGGACGCCCCTAGAGGACCACTATCGGACGTGCATGCTTCGAAGCTTTGCATTCCGCCGTTGCTTCACGCGTGCGGCAACCCATTGCGCACGTGCTCTGTGCAGGCAGAATCCTCCCCTATCGAGGCACAGCTTGATTAGTATACACGGCTGCGGGCGTCTCCATGTTTTCTTCGCAATGAATTCCCAGCTCAAAGGCCGCCCGGCGACCGCCCGCCTCCCGGGTCCCCTTTGCGCTTCAGACAGTCCTGCTCGCGACGCAGGCGCCACTGGCGCCTGCTGCTCGTGCGGAACTCGCGCAAAGGGGACCCGGGAGGCGGGCGGTCGCCGGGCGGCCTGCTGAGTCGTTCTTGACTCAGGGCGTGGAGAGTGGGATGGAATGGTGACTTGGTCGTCACCCTCCCAGTTATCGTGAATTAACCCTAGAGGTTTTTTCACGCGGGGTTGGTGATGGATAGGTTGGTGAAGGTTTGGGTGGTGGGGTCGAAGTCGTAGATGAGGATGCAGCAGTTGCCAAGGTGGACGTCTTGGGGGCATTGAGCCAGGTGCTCCCAGGCCTTCTTGAACTGCAGGGCAGCAGAACCGTGGCTGGTGGCGAGAACGGCTGCGTCGGGACCGACTTCTTGCATGATGTCCGTGAGCGTGCTGACGATGCGCCGGCGCAGCGCCTGGCTGCCCTCTCCCCCGTAAGGGACAAGGGCCTCGCCAGGATCCCAGAGCTCGCAGGGCACATCGGAAGCAGGGCCGGCCTCGAAGGGGCCATAGCTGCGCTCCTTAAGACCATCGATGGGCTCAATCTCAGGAATGTCATCCTGCCCGGCAGCAATGAGATCATCGCGCACAAGTTCAAGCGTATGCAGCGCACGCCCAAGCGGAGAGGTGCACAGACGATCGAAATGCACCTGTTGCGCCGCAATCCACGCGGCCGCCGCATGAGCCTGCTCAACGCCAAGCGCTGTCAAGGGTGCATCGCAACGGCCTTGCACACGCCCCTGCAGGTTAAACTCCGTCTGCCCATGCCGCAGCAAATACAACCGAGCCATTACTCTCCCCCAACTCAAATTCCAGCAATGCGTCATCGCTCAATTTATGATCACAGATTTGTTTCAGTTACCAACCTGCAAGCGAAACAAACCCATGATCACAAATCACCCAACGCACCGACCATCCTACCCCAAAGCGGGCTTAAGACAGCGTGCTGTCTTAAGTCCGCGACAGTGCGAATGCAAGCAATACCGCCCCAACCAAGACACCCCCACCGGGCGCCCATCAAGGGCGTAAACGCAGGAAGCCCCGGGTGCTCCCATGCGAGCCGCTTTGAGCGCCGAAGGCGCGATAGGCTCGCATGGGACACCCGGGGCTTCCGGACGGAGCTTTAGGACCTTATCGCCTAGAGCTTGATCTCGATGTCAACGCCGGCGGGAAGGTCGAGACGCATGAGCGAGTCGACGGTGCCGCTGGTGGGGTCGAGGATGTCGATGAGGCGCTTGTGGGTGCGCATCTCGAACTGCTCGCGGGAGTCCTTGTCCTTGTGCGGCGAGCGGATGACCGTGTAGAGGTTGCGCTCGGTGGGCAGGGGGATGGGGCCGGACACGCGGGCACCGGTCTTCTGAGCGGTGTCGACGATGAGCTTAGCGGACTGGTCCACGACCTCGTGATCATAGCCCTTGAGGCGAATCCTGATCTTCTGGCTAGACAACGTTACCTCCAAAAGGATTGCGAGGCGATTCCTCGCATACAAAAACTTCTACGTGCGAGGAATCTTAGGCGTTACCGCCGGCCTTGCCGACGACCTCGTCCACGATGGACTTGGGCGCGGGCTCGTAAGAATCGAACTGCATGGTGTAAGACGCGCGGCCCTGGGTCTGCGAACGCAGGTCGGTCGCGTAACCGAACATCTCGCCCAGCGGCACCTTGGCGCGGATGAGCTTGGTGTTCTTGCGATCCTCCATGCCCTCGATCTTGCCGCGGCGACCGGACAGGTTGCCCATGACGTCGCCCATGTACTGCTCGGGGGTCTCGACCTCAACGGACATGATGGGCTCGAGCAGCTGCGGGTCGGACTTCTTCAGAGCGTCCTTGATAGCCATGGAGCCGGCGATCTTGAACGCAGCCTCGGAGGAGTCGACCTCGTGGTAAGAACCGTCGAACAGGGTCACCTTGACGTCGAGAACGGGGAAGCCGGCGATGACACCGGTCTGCAGCGCCTCCTGGATGCCCTTATCGATCGAGGGGATATACTCCTTGGGCACGACACCGCCGACGATGGCGTTGACGAACTCGTAGCCGAAGCCCTCTTCCATCTTCTCGAGCTTGATGACGGCGTGGCCGTACTGACCGCGACCACCGGACTGGCGGACGAACTTGCCCTCGGCGCGCTCGACGTCGTGACCAGCGGTCTCACGGTAGGCAACCTGCGGCTTACCGACGTTAGCCTCGACCTTGAACTCGCGGAGCAGACGGTCGACGATGATCTCGAGGTGCAGCTCGCCCATGCCGGCGATGATGGTCTGGCCGGTCTCGTGGTTGGTGGACACCTGGAAGGTCGGGTCCTCCTCGGCGAGCTTGGTGAGTGCGAGGCTCATCTTGTCCTGCTCGGCCTTGGTCTTGGGCTCGATGGCGATGTCGATAACGGGCTTAGCGAACTCCATGGACTCGAGCACGATCTCGTGGCCCTCGGCGCACAGGGTGTCACCGGTGGTGGTGTTCTTGAAGCCCACGGCGGCGACGATGTCGCCAGCGGCGCAGGAGTCGCGGTCGATACGCTCGTTGGCGTTCATCTCAAGGATGCGGCCCAGACGCTCGCGCTGGCCGTTGGTGGCGTTCACGACGTAGGAGCCGGACTCGGCCTGGCCGGAGTACACGCGGAAGTAGGTGAGCTTACCGACGTAGGGGTCGGTCATGATCTTGAACGCAAGCGCGGAGAACGGAGCGTCGAAGTCGACGGGACGGGTGTCCTCCTCGCCGTTGTCCGGGTTGGTACCCACGATGGCGGGCACGTCAAGCGGGCTCGGCAGGTAGTCGACGACGGCGTCGAGCAGCTCCTGGACGCCCTTGTTCTTGTAGGCGGAGCCCACGAGAACAGGGTTGAGCTCGTTGGCCAGAACGCCCTTGCGGATGGCGGCCTTGAGCATGTCGACGGGAATCTCCTCGTCCTCAAGAACCATCATCATCAGGTCGTCGTCGAAGTTCGCAGCGGCGTCGAGCAGCTCAGCGCGCTTCTCGGCGGCGATCTCCTCGAACTCGGCCGGGATGGCATCCATCGGCTCGGGGTAGGTCATGCCCTTGTCGTCGGCCTTGAAGTCCCACGCGGTCATGGTGACGAGGTCGATGACGCCCCAGAAGTTGTCCTCAGCGCCCATGGGGACCTGGATGGCCACGGCGTTGGCGTCGAGGCGGTCCTTCATGGTCTCGATGGCGTTGAAGAAGTCGGCACCGATGCGGTCATACTTGTTGATGAACGCGATGCGGGGGACGTTGTAGTTGTGAGCCTGACGCCACACGGTCTCGGACTGGGGCTGAACGCCAGCGACGGCGTCGAACACGGCGACGGCACCGTCGAGGACGCGCAGGGAGCGCTCGACCTCGGAAGTGAAGTCCACGTGGCCCGGGGTGTCGATGATCTGGATGCGGTAGGTCTTGTCGTCCTTCTTCCAGAAGCAGGTGGTGGCAGCGGAGGTAATGGTTACGCCGCGCTCCTGCTCCTGAACCATCCAGTCCATGGTGGCAGCGCCCTCGTGCACCTCACCGATCTTGTGGGTCTTGCCGGTGTAGTACAGGATGCGCTCGGTCGTGGTGGTCTTACCGGCATCGATGTGGGCCATGATGCCGATGTTACGGGTTTCGGACAGCTTGTACTTAGGCTTAGCCATGAGAATCTATCCTTCCTGGGGTTTACCAGCGGTAGTGCGAGAAGGCGCGGTTGGCCTCGGCCATCTTGAACACGTCCTCGCGACGCTTCACGGAAGCGCCCACGCCGTTGGAGGCGTCGAGGATCTCGTTGGCCAGACGCTCGGCCATGGTCTTCTCCTTGCGAGCGCGAGCGAAGTTGACCATCCAGCGAATGGCCAGCTGCGTGGCGCGACGGGAGTTGACCTCCATGGGGACCTGATAGGTGGCGCCACCGACGCGCTTAGGCTTGACCTCGAGGGTCGGGCGGACGTTGTCCATGGCCTTCTTGAAGACGGCCAGGGCGTCCTGCTCGGACTTGGCGGCAACCATGTCGAACGCGCTGTAGACGATGCGCTCGGCGGTGGCCTTCTTGCCGTCAAGGAGGATCTTGTTGATGAGCTGGGTCACCAGGCGGTTGTTGTACACGGAATCCGGCTGGATCTCGCGGTGAAGATTCTTAGTCTTGCGACGAGGCATGGTTTATCTCCTCTGATGTAGATGCGCGTGCGCGGTGCGTTTATGCCGCGGACGCGTAAAGCGTTTTCGTTACGGGGTTACTTACTTCTGCTTAGGACGCTTGGCGCCGTAGCGGGAGCGAGCCTTCATGCGGTTGTTCACCGGAGCGCAGTCGTAAGCGCCACGGATGATCTTGTAACGAACACCAGGGAGGTCGCGAACACGGCCGCCGCGGACGAGCACGATGGAGTGCTCCTGCAGGTTGTGGCCCTCACCGGGGATGTAAGCGGTGACCTCGATACCGTTGACCAGGCGCACACGGGCGACCTTACGAAGAGCCGAGTTCGGCTTCTTGGGGGACGTGGTGAACACGCGGGTGCACACGCCGCGCTTCTGAGAGTTGTGCTGCAGGGCGGCGTTCTTGGACTTGGCCGGCTTGGACTTGCGGCCCTGACGAACCAGCTGGTTAATAGTAGGCAAAGCGTACTCCTTCTCGTGATGATTCCAGCTTTATACTTAGTGCAACGGCTTGAATCGAGGCGTCAGCATCCACCTTCGAAACACGCAGTTCGCAAGAATACGCGCGCGTGGCTGCAGTGTCAACAGACCACGCGTCCGGGCGTATCCTAAATTCGTCCCCATTCCGTCAAATCTCCATACAAAAGAGACCCGCCCCCTTCTTGTCGACAGGTGTCGACAAGAAGGGGGCGGGTCTCTTTTCGTCTTTCTCTAGGCACCTTAGGAGTGCGGGTTATAATGGGCGCGTTCGAATGGTTCTATATATTGGAGGAATGCATCCATGAGGATCGCCATCCCCGTCGAGACCGACCAGGGCCTCGACGCTCCCCGCTCCGGCCACTTTGGCCACGCTGCGTACTTCACCATCGCTACCGTCGAAGACGGCGAGGTTACCGCCGTCGAGTCCGTCAAGAACGTCGAGCACGACGAGTGCGGTTGCGGCGGCGTGATCCAGCATGCGCTCGACCAGAACATCGACGCCATCATCGCCACCGGCATGGGCATGCCGCCCTACAGCCGCTTCACCGCAGGCGGCGTGGCTGTTTACGCCGAGCGCGTCACCCCCATCGCCGGCGACGTGCTGAAGAAGTTCCTCGCGGGCGAGGTGGAGCCCATGGACCCCAACTCCGCCTGCAAGCACTAGGCGGCGCCCCCATCGACTCGCCACACGGGACGGCCTTCGTGGCCGTCCCGTTTTTTGTGCGCCTGCACCGCCGCGCCCAGAAACCATCAGGCGTCTAGGCCGGCAGGGTGAAGACTAGGCTATCTTGACCTCGACCTCCGCGCGCGGGCGGCGAGCGTGACCGAACCGAGCTCCATGATGTACCCGATGCTCGTGAACAGCGTGGACACCGGGGTGGAGATGCCGATGGCCACCGCCGTGCCCAATACAAACAAAAAGCCCGCCTCCCCGAAGGGAGACGGGCTTGCAAGCTCATCCACGGGAGCGCGAGGTTAGTCCTCCTGCTCCTCGGGGTGCTGGTCGTCGGAGTCGACCAACTGGTTCAGCAGCTCATCGAGCGAGGCCATGTCCTCGTTGATGATGCCGTTGCCGGAATCCTTCTTGGAGGTGTCGGCAGGGGCGCCGAGCATCTCCTCGTCGGAGTCGAAGTGGTGGCGCGGAGCGCTCGTGCCCAGCAGGATGTCGTCCGGGCCGTCCGGGCTGAACACCATCTGCAGCAGCTGGGACAGGTCCTCCTCGTCGGCAACATCGTCGTTGTTGTCGAGGATGTAGAGGAGGTTATGCGCCTCCAGGCCGTCACGCAGCTCCTCGATGGCCTTCGCGCCGATGCCGTCGATGCGCAGCAGGTCTTCTTCGGACTTGCCCACCAGATCGCCAACCGTCTCGATGCCGACCTCGCTGAACTTGTTGGTCCAGCGCTGCGACACGCCCAGGTCGTCGAACAGGTACAGGCGCGCGTCCTCGGCGGAGATGGTGCGGCCGTTGCGGGTGAACGAACCGTCGCCCGCGCCGTACTCGTCGTAGCCGGTCCAGTCGAGCTGCTGCGGCAGCTGCTCGTCGAGCTCCTTGAGCTCCTCGGGCGCCCAGTCGGGCAGGCTCTTGGCCGCAGCGGAGGTCGGGCCGTCGATGTTGACGTAGCCGTCGGCCGTGCGGTACGTGAGCGCGGCGTTGGCGTACGGCTTGAGGCCGGTACCGGCCGGGATCTGCTTGCCCACGATGACGTTGGACTTGAGGTCGAGCAGGTGGTCGACCTTGCCCTCGATGGCGGCCTCGGTCAGAACGCCCGCGGTGCGGATGAACGACGCGGAGGACAGCCAGGAGTCGATGGAGGACGCAACCTTGAGCGTACCCAGGATGACGGGCTCAGCGGCGGGCGCGGCACCGCCGATGCGGGCGACGCGCTCGACCTCGTCGGCGAACTCGTAGCGGTCGACGTACTGGCCCAGCAGGTACTTGGAGTCGCCGGGGTTGGTGATCTGAACGCGGCGCAGCATCTGGCGGGCGATAACCTCGATATGCTTGTCGTTGAGGTCGACGCCCTGGCTGGTGTAGACGTCCTTCACGCTCTCGACGAACGTGTGCATGGTGGACTCGATATCGGTGAGCTTGCGCAGGTTGCGGAAGTTCACGAAGCCCTTGGTGATCTGGTCGCCGGCGCGGACCTCGCAGCCGTCCTCGATGCCGGGCATGAAGCGCACGGACGCGGGGACGCGACGCTCGTCGAGCACGCGGGTCGGATCGTCGACGTCGGTGATCTGGATGACGTACTCGGCCTTCTCGGGCTTGATGGAGAGCATGCCGGAGTACGGTGCCAGATCGGCCTCGCGGCCCAGAATCTTCTCGTTGACGTTGCCGACGACGTCGAACATACGGCCAACGGTCGGCAGACCCTGGGTAATGTCCTCAACGCCCGCGACGCCGCCGGAGTGAATGGTACGCATCGTCAGCTGCGTACCGGGCTCGCCGATGGACTGCGCGGCGATGATGCCCACCGCGGTGCCGATGGCGACCGGGCGACGGGTGGAGAGGTCCCAGCCGTAGCACTTCTGGCACACGCCGTACTTGGAACGGCAGGTGAGCAGCGCGCGCAGCTTAACCTTCTTCATGCCGTGGTCGATCATCTTCTGGAGGTCGGCCACGCTCTCGATGTACTCATCGGCGTGGAACAGCACGGTGCCGTCGGGCGCCGTGACGTCCTCGATGAAGCAGCGGCCCACGAGGTCGGCGTTGATGTCGTCGGTGCCGGGGATGATCAGGTTGTAGGTCACGCCCTCGGTCGTGCCGCAGTCCTCCTCGCGGACGATGACGTCCTGCGCCACGTCGACCAGACGACGGGTGAGGTAACCGGAGTCGGAGGTGTGCGACGCGGTGTCGACCAGACCCTTACGGGCGCCGTAGGTGGAGATGAAGTACTCGAGCGGCAGCAGGCCCTCGCGGAAGTTCGCCTTAATGGGAAGGTCGATCGTCTCGCCGGACATGTCGGCCATAAGGCCGCGCATGCCGCCGAGCTGACGCAGCTGGGCCTTGGAACCACGGGCGCCGGAGTCGGCCATCATGTAGATAGGATTCTCCTCGTCGAACATGTCGAGCATCTTGGCTGCGACGGTGTCGGTCGCGGAGGTCCACTCGTTGACGACCTCGATGTGGCGCTCCTGCTCGTTGATGAAGCCCTCTTCGAAGTACTCGTTGATCTGGTCGACGCGCTTCTGGGCACGGTCGAGGATCTGGGGCTTGTCCTCAGGGATGAGGGCGTCCCACAGCGAGATGGTCAGGCCGGCGCGCGTGGCGAAGTGGAAGCCAGCGTACTTGATGGCGTCCAGGATGGGGCCGACCTCGGCCTGCGGATAGCGGTCGCAGCAGTCGGCAACGAGCTTAGACACGTCGCCCTTGGCCATCTTGTAGTTGATGAACTCGTAGTCGGCGGGCAGGCACTGCTCGTTGAAGATGATGCGGCCGATGGAGGTCTCGAAGCGCGCGGTCTTGTTGCCGGTGACGTCGTAATCCACCACGTCGTTGCGGCCGTTCTTCACGCGGAACAGCTTGCGGCCGTCCTCGGTGAAGACGTTGGCCTGCGCAGCGCTCACGCGGACGGTGATCTTGGCCTGCAGGTCGACCTCGGTGCGGGCGTCATAGGCGTTGAGCGCGTCCTCGAAGCTCGCGAACACGTGACCCTCGCCGGGAAGGCCGTCACGGACCTGAGTGAGGTAGTACACGCCGATGATCATGTCCTGCGACGGGACGTTGACCGGCTTGCCGGACGCCGGGGAGCGCAGGTTGTTGGCGGAAAGCATGAGCACGCGGGCCTCGGCCTGGGCCTGCTGGGACAGCGGCACGTGCACCGACATCTGGTCGCCGTCGAAGTCCGCGTTGAACGGGGAGCAGACGAGCGGATGCAGATGGATGGCCTTGCCCTCGACGAGGACCGGCTCGAAGGCCTGAATGGACAGACGGTGCAGGGTCGGCGCGCGGTTGAGCAGCACCAGACGGCCATCGATGACCTCTTCCAGGATGTCCCACACGAAGCTGGCGCCGCGGTCGATGGCGCGCTTGGCACCCTTGATGTTCTCGACCTTGCCGAGCTCCACCAGGCGCTTCATGACGAAGGGCTTGAACAGCTCGAGCGCCATGGTCTTGGGCAGACCGCACTGGTGCAGCTTGAGCTTGGGGTCGGTGACGATAACGGAACGGCCGGAGTAGTCGACGCGCTTACCCAGCAGGTTCTGACGGAAGCGGCCCTGCTTGCCCTTCAGGGCCTCAGCGAGCGACTTCAGCGGGCGGCCGCCACGGCCGGACACCGGGCGCCCACGGCGACCGTTGTCGAACAGGGCGTCCACGGCCTCCTGGAGCATGCGCTTCTCGTTGTTCACGATGATCGCGGGAGCGTCCAGGTCGAGCAGGCGCTTCAGGCGGTTGTTGCGGTTGATGACGCGACGGTACAGGTCGTTCAGGTCGGACGCGGCGAAGCGGCCGCCGTCGAGCTGCACCATGGGGCGCAGATCGGGCGGAATGACCGGGATGACGTCGAGGATCATGTTCGCAGGGTCGTTGCCGCCCTTCAGGAAGGCGTCGACGACCTCGAGGCGCTTCACGGCCTTCTCGCGCTTCTGCTTCTGGCCGTCCTGGTCGGCGATGATGGCCTTCAGGGTCTCGGCCTCCTTCGGGAGGTCGATGGCAGCCAGCAGGTCGCGGATGGCCTCGGCGCCCATGCCGCCCTCGAAGTACATGGAGTAGTAGCGCTTCATCTCACGGAACAGCGGCTCATCGGAGATGAGGTCGCGCTCGGTGAGCTGCATGAAGGCCTGGAAGGCGTCGGAGCGCAGCTGCTTCTCGTCCTTCGTCTCCTCCTCGATGTCCACGATGCCCGCAGCGATCTCCTCGGGCGTGAGGGGCTCCTCGTCGGAGAACTCGTCGAAGTTCTCCGGGTCGCCCTGCGCCTTCAGGCTCTCGATCTGACGGGCGCACTCGGCATCGATCTCTTCAAGATCGGCGGCGAGCTCCTCGCGCAGGTCCTCGGCGTCGGCCTCGCGGGCCTCGTAGTCAACGTGCGTGATGATATAGCTGGCGAAGTAGAGCACCTTCTCCAGGTCCTTGGACTTGATGTCCAGAAGACGGCTCATGGGGAAGCTCGTGGGGCTCTTGAAGTACCAGATGTGGCTGACGGGAGCCGCCAGCTCGATGTGGCCCATGCGCTCGCGACGGACCTTCGAGGTGGTCACCTCGACGCCGCAGCGCTCGCAGACGATACCCTTGAAGCGGATGCCCTTGTACTTGCCGCAGGAGCACTCCCAGTCCTTGGCGGGACCGAAGATCTTCTCGCAGAACAGGCCGTCCTTCTCGGGCTTGAGGGTACGGTAGTTGATGGTCTCGGGCTTTTTGACCTCGCCGTGCGACCACGAACGGATCTGATCGGCGGAGGCGAGCGAAATCTTTACCGCGTCAAAATCAGTGGATT
The DNA here is from genome assembly GCA_944321445.1 of uncultured Collinsella sp. Lineage (GTDB taxonomy): Bacteria > Actinomycetota > Coriobacteriia > Coriobacteriales > Coriobacteriaceae > Collinsella. The sequence continues at coordinate 33,074 of CALULJ010000006.1, read as the reverse complement.
CGAAATCTGCCACAGTCAGCTACTCCTTATCGGTCGTGGAGGCGGCAAATGCGTCGAGCAGGGCGTCGACCGCATCGACGGAAGTGTCGGCGTCCTCGATGGCGGGAAGATCGGTCAGGGCGTCGGTGGCGTCCTCGGCAGCGGTCTCGACCTTGGGAGCGACCTCATACACGTTGTTGTGCATGGGCTCGATGTCGAGCGCGAGCGAACGGATCTCCTTGACGAGAACCTTGAAGGACTCGGGGATGCCCGGCGTGGGGACGTTTTCGCCCTTGACGATGGACTCGTAGGTCTTGACGCGGCCCACGGTGTCGTCGGACTTGACGGTGAGGATCTCCTGCAGCACGTTGGCAGCGCCGTAGGCGTACAGGGCCCACACCTCCATCTCGCCGAAGCGCTGGCCGCCGAACTGCGCCTTGCCGCCCAGCGGCTGCTGGGTCACGAGGCTGTAGGGGCCCGTCGAGCGCGCGTGGATCTTGTCGTCGACCATGTGGCCGAGCTTCAGCATGTAGGAGATGCCGACGGTGATGGGCTCGCGGAACTCCTCGCCGCTGCGGCCGTCGTACAGGACGGTCTTGCCGCGCTCATCGAGCTGCGTCACGAACTCGGGACGCATGTGCTCGCCGTAGCGCTCGCGGGCAAGGTTGACCATGTTCTTGTTGGCGCGGCGGATGACCTCGGCGATCTCGTCCTCGGTCGCGCCGTCGAAGACGGGCGTGGCCGTGAAGAACGGACCGGGCACGTAGGTGTCGGAGTCGGCGGACTCGGGATCCCAGCCGCAGGCGGCAGCCCAGCCGAGGTGGCACTCGAGCAGCTGGCCGACGTTCATACGGGAGGGGACGCCCAGCGGGTTCAGGATGACGTCGACCGGGGTGCCGTCGGCCATATAGGGCATGTCCTCGACGGGCAGGACCTCGCAGATGACGCCCTTGTTGCCGTGACGGCCGGCGATCTTGTCGCCCTGCTGGATCTTGCGGCGCTGCGCGACGTAGACGCGCACCTGCTCGTTGACGCCGGGGGCCAGGTCGTCGCCGGCCTCGCGGCTGAAGCGGACCACGTCGATGACGCGGCCGTAGGAGCCGTGCGGCATCTTGAGGGAGGTGTCGCGGACATCGTGGGCCTTGGCGCCGAAGATGGCGCGCAGCAGGCGCTCCTCAGCGGTCAGCGCGCTCTCGCCCTTGGGCGTGACCTTGCCGACCAGGATGTCACCGGGGCCAACCTCGGCGCCGATGCGGATGATACCGTCCTCGTCGAGGTTCGCGAGCATGTCCTCAGAGAGGTTCGGGATCTCGCGGGTGATCTCCTCGGGACCGAGCTTCGTGTCGCGGGCGTCGATCTCGTGGCGGGAGATGTTGATGGAGGTCAGCAGGTCCTCGGACACCAGGCGCTCGGAGACGACGATGCCGTCCTCGTAGTTGAAGCCCTCCCAGGGCATGTAGGCGACCACGAGGTTCTGACCGAGCGCGAGCTCGCCGTGATCGGTGGAGGGGCCGTCAGCCAGCGGCTGGCCCTCGACGACCTCGTCGCCCACGCGCACGAGCGGACGGTGGTTGATGCAGGTGGACTGGTTGGAGCGCTGGTACTTGGGCAGGTGGTACTCCTCCAGGCCCTCGGAGCTCTTCACCGTGATCTTGGAGGCGTCGGCGAAGACGACCTCGCCGGCGTGCTTGGCGAGCGTGACCTCACCGGAGTCGATCGCGGCGCGGCGCTCCATGCCGGTGCCGACGTAGGGAGCGATGGGGTGCAGCAGGGGCACGGCCTGGCGCTGCATGTTCGCGCCCATGAGGGTACGCTTGGCGTCGTCGTGCTCCAGGAACGGAATGAGCGTGGCCGCGACGGAAAGCATCTGGCGCGGGGATACGTCCATGTAGTCGATGTCGTCGACGGGCACGTCGGCCGGGGCGCCGAAGGAGCCGTCGAAGTCGCGCGTACGGGCGACGACGCTGTGCGGGCGCACCACGTTGCCCTCGGCGTCGGTGGTCACGAACTCGCGGGTCACCGGGTCGATGGGGGTGTTGGCCGGCGCGATGATGTGGTTCTCTTCCTCATCGGCGGTCATCCAGTCGATCTGGTCGGTGACCTTGCCGTTCTCCACGCGGCGGTACGGAGCCTCGATGAAGCCGTACTCGTTCACGCGCGCATAGAGCGCCAGCGAGCCGATCAGGCCGATGTTGGGGCCTTCGGGGGTCTCAATGGGGCACATGCGGGAGTAGTGCGAGTTGTGGACGTCGCGGACGGCCGTCGGCACGTTGGTGCGGCGGCTGGAGCCGGACTTGTGGCCAGCCAGGCCGCCGGGGCCCAGGGCGGACAGACGACGCTTGTGGGTAAGACCCGTCAGCGGGTTGGCCTGGTCCATGAACTGGGACAGCTGCGAGGAGCCGAAGAACTCCTTGATGGCCGCCACGATCGGGCGGATGTTGATGAGCGATTGCGGGGTGATCTCGTCGATATCCTGGGAGCTCATGCGCTCGCGGACGACGCGCTCCATGCGGCTCATGCCGATGCGGAACTGGTTGGCGACGAGCTCGCCCACGGTGCGGATGCGGCGGTTGCCGAAGTGGTCGATGTCGTCGGTCTTGAAGCCGGGCTCGCCCGCGGCCAGCGACAGCAGGTAACGCAGGGTGGCGACGATGTCCTCATCCGTGAGGATGTTGACCTCCTCGGCGGTGGAAAGACCGAGCTTCTTGTTAACCTTGTAGCGGCCCACGCGCGCCAGATCGTAGCGCTGCGGGTTGAACAGCAGGCCCTCGAGCAGGCTGCGGGAGGCGTCGACCGTGGGCGGCTCGCCCGGACGCAGGCGACGGTAGATCTCGATGAGAGCGTCCTCGCGGGTGAGGGCGGTATCGCGCTCGATGGTGCGCTTCACCACATCGGAGTCACCCAGCAGCTCGAAGATCTCGTCGTTGGTGGGGGCGATGCCCAGCGCGCGCAGGAACATGGTGGCGGACTGCTTGCGCTTGCGATCGATGGACACGACGAGCTGGTCGCGCTTGTCGACCTCGAACTCGAGCCACGCGCCGCGCGCGGGGATGATCTGCGCCTTGTAGACCTGCTTGCCGCCGTCCATCTCGGAGGAGTAGTACACGCCCGGGGAGCGGACGAGCTGGGAGACGACGATGCGCTCGGTGCCGTTGATGATGAAGGTGCCCTGATCGGTCATCATGGGGAAGTCGCCCATGAAGACGAGCTGCTCCTTGATCTCACCGGTCTCCTTGTTGGTAAGGCGCACGTCGGTGAGCAGCGGAGCCTGATACGTCATGTCCTTCTCGCGGCACTCCTCCACGCTGTGGGCGGGGTCGCCGAACTGGTGCTCGCCGAACGTCACCTCCAGAACGTGGTTCTGGCTCTGGATGGGGCTCGACTCACGGAAGGCCTCGCGCAGCCCCTCGTCCATGAAACGGGTGAAGGATTGCTTTTGTACCGAGATGAGGTTGGGCAGCTCCATCGCCTCGGGAATCTTCCCGAAGTTGACGCGGGTGCGCTCTGTTGCCGTTACGGCCTGTGTAGACTTCTGCACCAGGTGTTTCCTCCTTCGCGGGAAAAACGGGTGGTCGGCGGAAGGCGCGGTGTGCGCAGACTTCTGCCAGTTATCGCAACCTATAAGTTTAGCAGGCACCTTCCGTTCGGCAAGAAAAGTCTTGACTCATCGCTGCATTTGGGGTAGCAAAATTCTTTTGTTGCAAACATGCTGGTAGATGCTATCAAACCGAACATGTGTTCATGGGTTTTGTGTGGATGGCCCACCGGCGTCGGCGTACGGCGGACGGGAAAAGGGACAACGCCATCGATCTTCGCCTTGAGCTGGGTATACTGCGCACAAGGTGCGAGAAAGGCGGCGCGTATGTTCAGCCCGTTCAAAGATGCGCAGGGGAATCCCAAAGCGCTGGTAGACGTTACCTACGACGACCTTGAGCAGCTCAAAGAGATTGAAGAGGGATATGTGCTCGAGTTCAAGCGCAGCCTCTCCCCCACCGTCCAAAAGAAGCTCCCCAAGATCATCGCGTCGTTTGCCAACTCGGCGGGCGGATGGCTCGTCATCGGCATCGCCGACGACGACAAGTCGATCTGCCCCGTCCCGCGCCTGGGAGCCGACTACAGCCAGATTATCGGCGAGCTCTGCCGCCGGCACATCTCCCCCGCCCCTCGAATCGATGTGCGCTTCCTGACCCGCACGGGCGCTCCCGACGAGGGCGTCATCGTGGTTCAGGTGCTGGAGGGCGACTTTCCCCCATACGTCGCCGACGGCATCGTGGACGTGCGCGAAGGGTCCACCTCAGGCCCCGCGGCGAGCTCGGCGCTCGTGGAGCTGTACGGCAAGGCGACGCGCAGGCGCGTGGAGGTGCGAGAGTTCTGCCGGCGCACCGTGTTCTATGCCGCAGACAGCCTCCCGCTGTTCAACCTGTACGTCTTTCGCATGGGCAGGCGGTCGGCCGAACCGCCTTCGCGCGCCGAGACGAACGCGCACGCCGAGGCCATGGCGGACGCCTTCCGCCGCCAGCGGCTCGCATGCCGCGCGCACCATGCGCACGACTCGCTCATCTTCAGCGTGCCCGCGCGCGACGACCCGCGCACGCCCCATTCCGCCATCGAGCTTTTCGGCGACGAGTCGATCAAGCTCTCCGTACCCGCCGTCCTGCTGGACGGGGAGCAGGCCGAGCGGGCCGCGCACGACCTGGGCATCGACGCCGACGCGACGAGGGGCGAGCTGCGGATCATGAGCGCGCAGGACACGCTTGCCCGTGTGACGCGCATGGCCTCGATTCTCGATCGCTACGTGCGCGCCCGCGGCATCCCCTGGCAGCAGTACGCCGTCGCCTATGAGCTCGAAAACCTTGCCGGCGTCATCTTGTGGAGCGACGAGCCCCTCTACCTGGACTACGTACGCGAGCGCGGCCCGCTGTTCTGCGCCACCACCGACTGCCTCTCGCGCGTGCGCTACCTGGATGACGGCGCGCACGATTCGTTCCGCGCCCGCCAGTTTGCCGGCAGCCACTTTTTCGAGGCATGCGGCCTGCCGCTGGGATCCCCCGACGAACGCGACAACGCCCTGGTTGACGCCCTGTTGCGAACCGCCCACGGTGCGGCGCGCTGAATCAAGCAGATCGAGCCCGTTTTCTCCCGTCCGCACCAGCGTTTTGCCTGGATTAACTTCTTACGAAGCAGTTGTGTATGGGTTTTAGACGACCGGCAAAGTAGCGACGTTCGTTAGCAAAACGAATCCGCAGGTAAATCGAGCGTCCATCTCGCCGCCTACTCGGCATGGCGCCCAAAACCCATACACAACTGCTTCGCGAGAAGTTAATCCTGCGCAAACGGCAGTGGGGCCGCGTATGCGGCCCCACTCAAAACCGATTATGTTGCGATGCGCTAGCGCTTGAGACCGCCGCGCTCGTCGATGGCCTCCCAGAAGGCGTCACGAAAGCGCGGATCCTCGGCGGCCATAAGGGCATTCGTGGCCATCCAGCCCGACGGCGTGCCGGTGTCGTAGCCGGCAAGCGGATCGATGACCACGGCGTACATGGCCTCGCGCTCAAGGCTGCGCGCCATGGCGTCGGTGAGCTGGATCTCGCCGCCCTTGCCCGGCTCCTGGTCACCCAGAAGATCCATCACGAGCGGGCTCAGCAGGTAGCGGCCCACGATATAGAGATTGGAGGGGGCATCCTCCATAGACGGCTTCTCCACGAGACCCGAGACGCGCCACACGGCACCGGGCTCATCGTCGGCGGGCTCGCCGGAACCCGGAACGGTGCCAACGCGCTCACCGGCGATAACGCCGTAGCGGCTGACCTCCTCGGGCGAGCAGGGCGCGACTGCGATGACGGAAGCGCCGGCGTGTGCCTGCGAGACCTCCATCATCTTCGTACAGATGTCACGGGCCGGGACGACGTAATCGCCCAGCAGGACCAGGAAGCTCTCGCCGGCGACGGCGTCGGAGGCAGAGCGAATGGCATGACCCAGGCCGCGGGGCTCGTACTGGTACCGGAAGTCGACCGGCATGCTGCCCGCATTGGCGACGGCGTCGGCATAGGCGGCCTTGCCGCGCTCGCGCAGCAGGCCCTCCAGCGAACGGTCGGGCTGGAAGTAGCTCAGCAGCTCGGGCTTGCCGGGCGAGGTGACGATGATGACATCGTCGACCTCCTCGGGCTCGAGCGCCTCCTCAACAACGTACTGGATGACCGGCTTGTCGAGAACCGGAAGCATCTCCTTGGGGGTGCACTTGGTCGAGGGCAGAAAACGCGTGCCCAGACCGGCAGCAGGGATGATGGCCTTCATAGTTGGCGTCTTATCCTTTCACAGGCGCGGGCGCATGCCCGCATATCCCAAACGGCACGGACGTACCGCGCCGAATCTCACTAACCCAGCAGGGTACCCCAAAGCGCCTTACTCTGCGAACGCGTCCCGCTAAATTGCGTGGGAAAAGCGCAGATACAACTGAAATATCAAGGGATTGTCATATGATTGCGCGGCCGTCTACCGGCCGGCCCTTATATTCAACCGTTCACAGGTTCACAGAACAGGGCGCGCAAGGCCGATTCACAAAGAAAGGGACCCGGATACCCGGGTCCCTTTCGAGTCGGCAGCGATCATGCTGCCGTATCGAGCAGGCGTGAAGCCTGCCAGAAGTTACTTGAGGGAGACGGCAGCGCCAGCAGCCTCGAGCTTCTCCTTGGCAGCCTCGGCGTCCTCCTTCTTGACACCCTCGAGAACGGCCTTGGGGGCACCCTCGACGACCTCCTTGGCCTCCTTGAGGCCGAGGGAAGTGAGCTCACGGACGACCTTGATGACCTGGATCTTGTTGTCGCCGAAACCCTCGAGCACGACGTCAAACTCGGTCTTCTCCTCCTCGGCAGCGCCAGCGCCAGCAGCAGGGGCGGCCACGACGGCAGCCGGAGCAGCGGCGGACACGCCGAAGGTGTCCTCGATAGCCTTGACGAGCTCGGAAGCCTCGAGCAGGGTCATTTCCTTCAGAGCCTCGATGATCTCATCGGTGGTAAGCTTAGCCATTTTAAGCAATCCTTTCGGTTTCCCTACGCATGCAGGGAGATCTTATCTGTGCAGGCGCGGATGCGCCGGTTTATGCGGCTTGTGCGCCGCGGGCAGGCGACCTTAGGCCGCCTTCTGCTCGGAGACCTGCTGGATCGAGCGAGCAAGACCGCTGGAAACGCCGTTGACGCAAACAGCGATGTCGCGAGCGAAACCAGAGATGAGGCCGGCGATCTGACCCAGGAGCTGATCCTTGGTGGGGAGCTCGGCGATGGCGTTGACCTCCTCGGCCGTCACTGCCTTGCCCTCGGAGATACCGCCCTTGATCTCGAGCACGCCCTTGGACTTCGTAGCGAACTCCTTGAGCGCCTTCGCAGCCTCGACGGGCTCGTTCTCGTAGAACACGTAGGCGACGGGGCCGACGAGAAGCTCGTCGATATCCGGCTGATCCTGGTTCTTGAGAGCGATGCGGACGAGGTTGTTCTTGTAGACCTTCATCACGGCGCCGGTCTCGCGGAGCTGATGACGCAGCTCCTGGGCCTGCTTAACGGTCAGGCCGTTGTAGTTGACGACGAACATGCCGCCGTTCTCCTCGATGCGAGACTCGATCTCTGCGACCATATCGATTTTGTACTGCTGTGGCATATGTGGTTACACCTCCTTCTCTCTTTTCTCTGGGCACGGACCCGTGCAGGACGTGACGGGGGCATGTCTTGAGAAAAGAAAACCCCCACGCTGTAGAGAGCGACGGGGGCGAGAAGACATATCTGCTCGACCACCTCGGCTGGCGGGTTACCCCTTTAAGCGTTGGGCTTGCGCCCTTCGCACCGGCTGTCTCTGGCAGCGGATTCGTGCGTGAACCTCAAGTAGTATGGCGTGGGGCTCGGGCCGCGTCAAGTACGGGCCTGAAAAACGCCGCTCTGCACAAGGCCTCCACGCGGTGCGCACCGCTACAGGCCGCGCACGAAGCGCTCCAGACGGCGCAAACCCTCGTCCAGGGCGTCGTCGGCCACGCAATACGACAGGCGCGCGAACCCGGGCGTACCGAAGCACTCGCCGGGAACCAGACCCACGCCCGCCTCCTCGATCGCGCGCTCGCAGAACTCCTGCGAGTCGATGCCCGTGACCTCGGTAACCGGCAAGAACACATAGAACGCGCCCTGGGGCACGACCGCCGGGGAAAGCCCCATGGTGTCGAGTGCGCGCAGCACGCGATCCCGACGCGCGCGGTATATGTCGAGCATGGGGGCGGGGTCGGTCTTGAGCGCGCGAATGGCCGCCGACATCGTGAACGCCGGGACGGAGGAGATGGTGTACTGGTGCGCCTTCGCAATTTGCGCGAACACCGGGGCATCGGCCGCAAACCAACCCAGACGCCAGCCCGTCATGGCCCACGGCTTCGAGAAGCTGTCGATCACGACCGTGCGGTCGCGCAGCTCGGGATGGCGCAGCGCGAAGCGCTCGTACCCGTCCGTGTACACCAGACGGTTGTACACATCGTCGGCGATCACATACAGGCCGAACTCCTGCGCCACGGCGGCGATGGCATCGATCGATGCAGCATCGAGCAGACAGCCCGTGGGGTTGCCGGGCGTGCAGATGATGATGGCCTTCGTGGCGTCCGTCACGAGCGCACGCAGGCTCGCCTCATCGATTTGGAATCCATTGCGCGACGTGTCGAGCAGCACTGGCACGCCGCGGCACAGACGCACCGACGCTTCATACAGCGTGAACGCCGGCACGGGAATGATGACCTCGTCGCCTGGCTCGAGCATGGCCAAAAACGTCGCCGTAATGGCCTCGGTCGCGCCCGCGGTGAGCGCGATCTCTTCGGGCTTGTACGCGAGGCCCTGCTGCTCCATATAGGAGGAAAGCGCCGAGCGCAGCTCGCGCGTACCGTTGTTGGGCGGGTAATGCGTCTCGCCGCGATCGAGCGCAGCGACGACTTCGTCCGAAATGGCCCGCGGGGTATCGAAATCGGGCTCCCCGAGCGCCAGCGGGATGCAATCGCCTCGCCGCGCGGCAAGCATGTTGATACGGCGGATACCGGAGGGTTGCAGCTGGCAGACGGCGGTGTTCAGAGGACGAAGCATAGTCGGGTTCCTTTCTGCGCGCGCCCACATGTCGCCCGATACGATACCGCTATCCGGATGCATCGAGGTTGCTTTGGCGCATCGCCCATTATAAAGACGTTGTCGGCCGCTCGTCCCCACCGCATCCCCGTTATTGGACGCCGGCACACGCGATGCCGATACAATAGCTTCCGAAGACCCAAACGGCACGGGAAGGAGAAGCGATGCCGGATACCCTGCGGCGCGTCGAACTCGTTGACGCCGACCTGCCGAACGCCTCCGGCGCCGCACGCCTTTTGCTCGAAGACTTCGCAGATGCGCTGTGTGCCTATGCGCGCATGGGCAAAAGCGAGGTGCCAACCGTCACGTGGGCAGACAGCGCCTCCTCCCCTGCCGATGACACCGATGCCCTCGTCGCCGCCTTCACCGTGCAAGGCGCCACCCTGCCTGACCGCGCGATCGACATGCTGGACGCAATCGCCGCCCACCCGGTACCCCTGTACGCCCTGTGCGCAACCGATTCGCATGACCCTGCAGACGCCTTGGCTGCCCTGGATGAGCTCGACAGGCGCTGCGCTGACGCCGGCATACCCTGGCGCGGCGGAGTCATCGTCGGCGGCGGCGCGCTTATCGCCCGCACGGCGAAAAGCCCGCGCATGGGCACGCTCCGCCGCTGGCGCTCCGAGGCCACCGACGCCCTCATCGCGGCGGTCCGGCTGGGAACCTCGGTCGAAGAGGCCGCCCAGATCACCCGCGATACGACGCGCGTGCGCCAAGGCAACATCATCCTCGCCCGCTGCCCCATCCCAAAAGCTGCCTACCGCCTGCTTTGCCGCTGATTCCCCAGCAGCCTTGGCATCCTCGCGCTGCGCACCTCTCGCGCCATATAGACGAACATCTGTTTGCCTCTGTGGTAGAATAGTCTACTACCCTTTGCGCGAACGAGAGGAGGAGCCGTGCCCGATATCCAAAGCATCATCGACCGCATCGTGAACGATGAGCGCATGCGGCGCAGCTCCCACTTCTCCGAGCGCATCTATACCGACGAGCCCATCCTCACCACGGGGCGCCAAATGGCGAACTATCTGCCCGACCGCTACCGCGAGATGCGCGCCATCTCGCGCTGGTTGCCAGGGGAAAACGGCGGCCAGGGGCGGTGGCTCACCGAAGCCGAACTGTTTTGGCGCCAGGGCACGTTCATGGCGGACTTCGAGGACGACTGCCCCTACCACGGCACGTTCAAGGCGTTCTACCCTACCTACAACGCCATGAGCGACCGGCAGCTGCGCGGGTATTTCACCTGGCGTGCCGCCGTGCGCCGCGGGAGGGTCGAGGAGACATCACTCTCGTTTGCCTATGTTTACCTGTACGAGCTGCTGTGTGGCATCGGCGTCAACAGTCCGCGGGAAGGCTTCGACCTCATCAAGGGGTTTTGGGAGGCGTATAGAACCTACGCGCCGGAAATCGACCGGTATGCGCGAGTTTGGCTGCAAGACTACGCGGTCTATCACGGCCTCGACCCCCAGCTGCTTGCCGACCAAAAAGCCCTAGCGCACGACCGCATGCTCATGGAGCTCAAGACGGCGCAGGATACGGCACTTGCGCACGCCGCGCCCGCGCAGCCTGCTGGCCGCAAACGGTCTTCGAACACCGGCGCCCTGCTGCCGCCCGATTCGGATGTTGAGCAGCGACTCCTGGCGGCCATCGATGCTCTTTCGACCTACCGCATCTCAACATCCCGGTATTACCGCAACGACCCCGACGGCCTCACCCACGTCGCGTGCGCCGTGTATGTGCAGCTGTGCCGCTACTACGGCAAGCACCGCAAGTTGGGCCTCATCGAGAGCCTGTTCGGGTCGAGCGCGCGCCTGCCCTACACCATGTTCGCCTCGGCCGTGTTCTACGACCCTGCGCGCCATGCGGACTGCATCTACGACTTGGATGAGATTTGCCACTTTACCTGCAAGGGCGGCCTGTGGACCTGCGAGCGCGTCCACGGAAGCCGGTCGCGTTCACCCAAGCTGGGCGAGGCTATGCGCGCCGTCGACCGCAAGATGCGCGCGGCGGCGGGATACGAACATCCGCTCAAGGAGGAGAAGATCCCCCGGTACCTCGACACCATGATCGATCGCGAGATCGAGGCCTGGCGCGCATGGTCGGCCGCGCACGCGCCGCGCGTCATCGACATCGACCTGTCGAAGCTCTCTGGAATCCGCAGCGCCGCTGCCCAAACCCGTGAGGCGCTACTCGTGGACGAGGAGCGCGAGGAAGCTCCCGGCGCTGCGGAAGAGAGCCTCGCCACAGACGTCGCTGTCGCATTCCTGCAGGAGACGAAGGCCGAACGTCAGGAACCGGATGCCGTGTCCGCGCTCACGGATACCATGAAAGCAAGCGCCGTGAACAGGGCCGTCGTGACGTCTGGGTCCGGCAACTCCGCGCCCGCCGCCGGAGCGACCAACGCCTCTTCGGACGGTCCGCTTGATGAGCGCCAGGCCGCCTACCTCGCCGCCCTCATGACTCGCGACGCCGACGCCCGGGTGCAGGCCACCGCCGGCACCTCTGAGGACATGCTTGTCGATAGCATCAACGAGGCGCTGTTCGACGTGGTGGGAGACACCGTCATCGAGTTTGGCGACGCTGGGCCGCAGGTGGTGGAAGACTATCGTAACGACATCGAGGAGCTGCTGATATGACCGATACCGCGCAGACTGCACCCCGCGTTCCCAAGCGCGTGGCAGCCGTCATCTTGAACTCGCTGAAGGGCGGCGTGGTGCCGCGCATCGGCCTGCCCTACATCACCGTGGGCCGCGAGGTGGAGATTCGCGCGCTCCTTACCGACCTCGACCTCATCGCAGACGGGGGCGCTTCCTTCCGCTTTTTGGTGGGCCGCTACGGCGCGGGCAAAAGCTTTTTGCTCCAGACGATCCGCACGCACGCCATGGGCGAGAACTTCGTCGTCGCCGATGCGGACCTCTCGCCCGAACGGCGCTTGCAGGGCGGACAGGGACAGGGCCTCGCCACCTACCGCGAGCTCATCCGCAACCTCTCCACCAAGACGCGCCCCGAAGGCGGCGCACTCGGGCTCATCTTGGACCGCTGGGTGGCGCACGTCGACGAGGCTGCGGAGGGAGACGGCCTGGCACGCGCACGGGCGAGCGTCGCGCACCTGGAGGAGCTCGTACACGGTTTTGACTTCGCGCGCATGCTCGTGCGTTACTACCAGGCGTGCGCCGAGGGCGACGACGAGACGAAGTCGAGCGTCGCCCGCTGGCTACGCGGCGAATTTCGCACCAAGACCGAGGCGAAAAGCGAGCTGGGCACCTCCGTCATCATCACCGACGACGACTGGTACGACTATGTGAAGCTCATCGGAGCGTTTCTTGTCGGCGCGGGCTACCGGGGGCTTCTCGTGCTCATCGACGAGCTCGTGAACCTGTACAAGATCCCCAACGCCATCACGCGCCAGTACAACTACGAGAAGATCCTCACCATGTACAACGACACGCTGCAGGGCAAGGCGCATTACCTGGGCATCATCATGGGCGGAACGCCGACCTCCATCGAGGACCGCCGGCGCGGCGTGTTCTCCTACGAGGCGCTGCGCAGCCGCCTTACGCAAGGACGCTTTGCGCGCGAGGACATGCGCGACATGCTCGCGCCCATCATCCGCCTGCATCCGCTCACCTACGAGGAGCTCCTCGTGCTCATCGAGAAGCTCGCGCAGATCCATGCGGGCTACTTCGGCTATCAGAACACCGTAACCGACGAGGACCTTGCCGCGTTTTTGCAGATCGAGTTCGGCCGCGTGGGCGCCAACACCCACCTGACGCCACGCGAAGTCATCCGCGACTTCATCGAGCTGCTCGACATCGCCTACCAAAACCCCGACCAGGACATCTCGGCCCTGCTGCGCGACGAAGGAGCCGTGGCAGGGGCGGGACAGCCAGCAGCGGCGGAAGACGCCCCCTTCGCGGAGTTCACCATCTAACGGAACCGCGGCGCGGAACAGACAGGCTGCTCCGCGCCGTCCCGTCAGCTTAGGTTTCTCGAGCTGCTCAGAAACCACTTCCATGCGGGCACGATGTGCACCGTTCCGGTTTCAACGAAAACATCTTCCTGTTCGTCCAGCGTGACAAGGTACGACTCGACAAGCCCCGTCTCCCCCATGGCCTTCACAAGGTTGCCGACTTCGCTTCGATACTTCTCCGATACCGGGCCGGAAGCGCCCGACCTGCCTGCACCACTTTCCAACGCCACCTGGATGAGCTCGTACTCCGCGCCTAGCATGACGTCGCCTACGATGAAATTCAACTCTGGGCACTGAGCCGATGCGTAGCGCGCTATAACTCGGTCGCGAAGGTCCCCATAGCGGCGCTTCAGCTCCATGAACACAGCCGTCTCAAAACGCTGGCCTATATCCACATGGTTGGCGGGCGCAACCGCATACGAAAGCCCCTGATCCACCGAGTAGACCTTATAGGTGCTCTTCGGATTCTCCTTAATCGATAAGCTGTAGTCGCTCACCTTGTATGCAAGATGCGCATCCGCAAAGTCGTCGAGCAGCGCATAGGCGGACTCGTTGGAAAGCGAGATTCCCGACGAGCGCATAGCTTTCACCTGCTTGTTGACGGAAAACTTAAGCCCCGTCGACCGCAATACACCGAGCGCGAGCATTCTGCCCGCTCGATACGAAGCATTGCCAAAGCGCTCAAGCACGTCCTTGGTCATGATTTCGTCAGCGTATTGCTGAAGCAGACGCGAGCGCGTCGTGATATCAAGACGCTGAACCGCAGGGAAGCCCCCGATATCGAGATAGGACCTAAAAGCCTGCGCCAAGCGACCCGCTTTCCTCGACGTAAAGGTACCTCCTCTAACGTCGCAGTCGATGTCGTGAAACCGACAGAACTCCCCAAAGCCCAAAGGCCAAACTTCATAAGAGAGCGATCGCCCACGCAGCTTTGTAGAAATCTCCGATGAAAGCAGCTTCGAGGAAGATCCGGTCAGCACCAACGTCACCGCATTTTGCTCCGCCACACGACGCGCGAATGCATTCCATCCGGGCACGTCTTGGATTTCGTCGAAAAACAGGTAACATCCCTCTGCCGCATCGGGGACGAGAGCGTAATACGCGTCAAGAATCCGTGCTGCTGTAGAAGAATCCAGCTCCCCAAGGCGATCGTCATCGAACGGGAAGTAGAATACGCGTTCGCGCGAGACGCCCGCTCTAACCAGCTCATCCATCATCTGAAAAAGCAGGTAGGTCTTCCCGCACCGGCGCACACCGATGAGCGTCGTGATGAGGTTGCGTCTCTGCGGAGAGGGAAGAGATGGAACCGCACGCTCGCGTGTGATATAGGGCGGAAGCTCGTATTCAAGATACTCTGCGACAAGGTCCTCATACATCGGCGTTCCAATCTTCTCCGGAATACGGAGAAGATTATACCAGGTCTTCTCCGGAATCCGGAGAAGATGCGGCCATTTCTTCTCCGAAATACGGAGAAGATTGGACCTCGGCATAGAAATGCGGCCGCCTCCCGGTGGAAGACGGCCGCATATGTGTCAGATGGAGCTTGGGGCTACTCCTGCGCCTCCGGGGTCAGCGCCTCGTGGGCCTCGGCGACGGCATCGGACTTGCCGTCCTCCGGGCGCTCGAGCTCAGGGATCCAGTCGATGTAGGCATCGTCCGGCGCGTTCTTGTGCGGGGACTTCTTAGCGTAGGCCTTCACCATGGCAGCCGTCTTGGTGATGGACTGCAGGGTGCCGGCGCCCGCGACGCAACCGCCCGGGCAGGCCATGCCCTCGAGCAGATAGCCGTCGTACTTGCCCTTGATGGCGTCCTTCAGCATCTTGCGGCAGTTGTCGAGACCCTCGGCGTTGGCGATCTTAACGATGCGCGAGGGGTCATCGCGGTGGATGGCGTTCACCACGGCGTTGGCGACACCGCCGGCAACGGCGAAGTTGCGGCCGTCGGTGGAAGCGACCTCGAAGTCGCTCGAACCCTCGCCCTCAAGCTTCGTGTAGTCGATGCCCTTGGCCTCCATCATGCCCGCCATCTCCTCGAAGGTCAGCACGAAGTCGACCTCGGACTTGACGGACTTGCGCTGCGCCTCGAGCTTCTTGGCCGAGCAGGGGCCAACGAACACGATCTTGGCGTTGGGGTGCTGCTTGCGAATGAGGCGCGCGGTGAGCGTCATGGGCGTGAGCGCCATCGAGATGCAGTCGGCATGCTCGGGGAACTCCATCTTGGCCATGACCGACCACGCCGGGCAGCACGAGGTGCCCATGAACGGGATCTTCTCGGGGACCTCCTCGAGGAAGTCGCCGGCCTCCTGCACGGCGCACAGGTCGGCGCCGAGCGCGACCTCCTCCATGCCGGAGAAGCCGAGCTCCTTGAAGGCCTGGCGCAGCTTGTCGACGTTGCCCTTGCCGCCGAACTGGCCCACGAAGGCGGGCGCGACCTCGGCGATGACCTCCTGGCCATCACGGATGGCTTGGATGACCTGGAAGATCTGGCTCTTGTCGGCGATGGCACCGAACGGGCAGTTGACGACGCACTGGCCGCAGGAGACGCACTTGTCGTAGTCGATCTTGGCGCGGCCCTGCTCGTCGGAACCGATGGCATTCATACCGCAGGCGGCGGCGCAAGGGCGCTCACGGTGCTGGATGGCGGAATACGGGCACACACTTGCGCAGCGGCCGCACTTGATGCACTTGGACTGGTCGATGTGCGCCTTGCCGTTCACGAAGGAGATGGCGCCCTTGGGGCAGATCTCGCGGCAGGGGTGCGCCATGCAGCCCTGGCAGGCATCGCTCACGCGGTAGACGTTGTCCTCGCAGGCGTTGCAGGCGAAGCTGATGACGTTGATCAGCGGCGGCTCGTAATAGGTCTCGGGCTTGGCGGCCTCGGCCACGCCCTCAGAGAGCATGGCGGGCTTGTCCACGCCCTGCAGCGGCAGGCCCATGGCCAGACGGATGCGCTCGCCCACGACGGCGCGCTCGATCAGCACGCTCTCGCGGTAGGTAGCGACATCGCCCGGGATGATCTCGTAAGGAAGGTTGTCGACCCAACCGTAATCGTCGGTATCGACGATGCCATCTCCGTCGACGTCCACGCCGCCCTGGTAGGCGATACGTGCGACCTCTTTGAACACGGTGCGACGGATCTTGGTGAGGTTCGTGTAAACCCCGCGCATGGCGTTACTCATATTCAAAATCCCCTCTCGGAGGTACTACAGGCTCCAACATTTTATAATCGAACTCGGCAATTTGTCCGTATTTTGGAACGACATTTCGCAATTTAGTGCACGTAATATGCACCACCCCCGAAATGGCGCCCCTTTTTCTCGTCAAACAGGAAGGGTCTGACCATGAAGAATTCATCCATCGTTTCGTCCCGCTTACTCGGTCGCCGCGCCTTCATCGCCGCCGGCTTGGGCGCCATCGGCGCCGTCGCCTCGCTGAGCGCCTGCAGCGAGACCTCCCCGGAGGCCGGCTCTACCGCGGGAAGCGCTGCCGGAAGCGCCGAGGCATCCGAGGGCGTCGAGGTGCACGTCGCGTCGCTCAAGGGCCCGACCTCCATCGGCCTCGTTGAGTTCATGGATCAGGCGAAGAACCCCGACATGTTCAACAACGCTTACGACTTCCAGATCATGACCGCCGCGGATGAGATTCTGCCGCTGGTCATCAAGGGCGACATCGACATCGCGCTCATCCCGGCCAACGCCGCCTCCGTGCTGTACAACAAGCTAGAGGGTGAGCTCGTTTGCCTGGACATCAACACGCTCGGCGTGCTCTCCGTCGTCACCGGCGACGCGAGCATCGCGAGCTTCGAGGACCTGGCGGGGCGCACCGTCTACCTCACCGGCAAGGGCACCACGCCGGAATACACCATGAACTACCTGCTGTCTGCCGCCGGTATCGCCGACTCCGTCACGCTCGAGTTCAAAAGCGAGGCCGCCGAGGTCGTGAGCGTGCTCGCCGCGGACGCGAGCGCCGTGGGCGTGCTGCCCCAGCCGTTCGTGACCGCCGCGCTGACGAAAAACGAGGCGCTTGCCGCCCCTGTCGACCTCACCGATGTGTGGGCGCAGTACGCCGAGGAGGGAAGCCAGCTCGTGACCGGCGTCACCGTCGCACGCCGCGCGTTCGTCGACGAAAACCCCCAGGCCATCGGGGAGTTCCTCATCTGCCAGGCGGCATCGGTCGACACGGTGAACGACGACCCCGACGCCGCCGCGCCGCTGGTCGTGGAGGCGGGCATCGTCGACGCCGAACCCGTCGCCGCCAAGGCGATTCCCAACTGCCATTTGGTGTGCATCACAGGTGACGAGATGAAGGCAGCGCTCACCGGCTACCTCGACGTGCTGTACAGCGCCGACCCCGCTTCGGTGGGCGGCGCCGTGCCCGAGGACGATTTCTATTACGAGGAGTAAGCGGGCTTGAAAGGCGACATGGGAGAGCGCGCATCGGGCACAACGCGGCGCATCGCAACCGGCGCTGCATCCATCCTGTTCTGGATACTTGCCTGGCAAGCGGCGAGTATGGCCGTAAACAGCGAGTTCATACTCGCCGGCCCGCTCGATGCCGCGCGCTCCCTCGTGCGCCTCATCCCTGAGCCGGAGTTCTGGGTCCACATCGGGTTTTCGCTCGCGCGCATCGCCCTGGGCACCGCCGCAGGGTACGTGCTCGCCATCGCGCTCGCGGTTGCCGCCCATGCGTGGCGCGCGGCGCGCATTCTCATCGCCCCGGCGCTTTCAGCCATCAAGAGTACACCGGTGGCCTGCGTGGTCGTGGTGCTGCTCATCTGGTTCGGTTCGCGCAACGTGAGCGCCATCGCCGTGTTCCTCATGGTGCTGCCGGGCGTCTACTTCCCCGTGCTCAAGGGGCTCGATCAGCTCGACCCCGCGCGCGAGGAGCTGTTTTGGCTCTACCGAGCGCGCTGGGGCGTGCGGCTGCTTGCCCATGTGGTCCCCGGCGTGCTCCCCTACCTCGTGTCTGCAAGCGCCACGGTGCTCTCCATGAGCTGGAAGGCGGGCGTTGCCGCCGAGCTCATCGGCGTGCCCGATGGCTCCATTGGCGAACGCATCTACCAGGCGAAGCTTCTGCTCGAAACCGCGGACCTGTTTGCCTGGACCATCGTGGTGGTGCTTATCGCCTGGGCGTTCGAGCATCTGGTGTTGGCGGCGCTCAAAGCGTGCTGGCCGGCGGCGGGACGCTGGGCAGCGCGGCGGGGCGAAGCCGCAGTCACCGCACCGTCTACGGCAGATGCGCGCGAGCTCGTTGGCGCCCACAACCTGGCGATTGGCCACACGGGAACCGTCATCTGCCGCGGTCTTGACGTTTCGCTGCACCGCGGCGAGACGCTGTGCCTGCAAGGCCCATCGGGCGCCGGCAAAACCACGTTCATCGCGACAATCAGCGGTACGATCCCTCCTCTTTCCGGTGAACTGAACCTGCTGGAGCACATGCGCATGTCTGCGGTATTCCAGGACACACGCCTGATCGATGACCTGAATGCGTGCGACAACGTGCGCATGTTCTCGGGTGCTGCAACGCCCGTACGCGAGCTTCTGGCAGAGTTGCTCCCGACCGATGCGCTCGATGTCCCGGTCCGCGAGCTTTCCGGCGGCCAGCGCAGGCGCGTCGAGCTTGTGCGCGCCCTTGCCGCGCCGAGTGACCTCGTGCTGCTCGACGAGCCGTTCACCGGGCTGGATGAAGACACGCATCGACGGGCCATCGCGTTCATTCGAGCGCACGCCAACGGGCGGGCGATCGTCCTGTCCACGCACGACCCGCGCGATGCCGAGGCTCTCGGCGCCCACGTGCTCACCGTTGGGCGTAGCCGGGTAGGCGCATAGGAAGACAGCCGTCAACCCAAGCACGCTGAATCAGAAAATACGAACACCTGTTCTTGTTCTGTGCTATACTGCTCTCACGCCAATCCGGCAGTTTTCTGTCACCTGTGGAAGGAGAGCACGTGGGCACGTTCGACCGATACGCACCGTTTGTGCAGGACTTCATCTACAGCCACTCGTGGGAGAGCCTGCGCTCCATCCAAGTCGCCGCAGCGGACGCTATCTTCAATACCGACGAGAACGTCCTGCTCACCGCCCAAACCGCCTCGGGAAAGACGGAAGCTGCCTTCTTCCCCATCCTCTCGCTGTTTTGGGAAAATCCGCCCGCCAGCGTGGGAGCGCTCTACATCGGACCGCTCAAGGCCCTCATCAACGATCAGTTCTATCGCCTGAACGACCTGTGCGAAGAGGCAGACATCCCCGTCTGGCATTGGCATGGCGACGTCTCCGCCTCGCACAAACGCAAACTCCTGAAGCAACCTTCGGGCATTCTGCAGATCACTCCGGAATCGCTCGAGGCGCTGCTGCTGCACAAGCACTCCGCCATAGGAAGGCTATTCGGTGACCTGCGCTTCGTGGTCATCGACGAGGTGCACTCGCTGCTGCGCGGCGACCGTGGAGGCCAGACCCTTT
Organism: uncultured Collinsella sp.; assembly: GCA_944321445.1. Classification (GTDB taxonomy): domain Bacteria; phylum Actinomycetota; class Coriobacteriia; order Coriobacteriales; family Coriobacteriaceae; genus Collinsella. The sequence continues at coordinate 13,534 of CALULJ010000006.1, read as the reverse complement.
GTCTCATCGAGCGCCTATCGCGCATGGTGGGCGTCAACCCGCGCCGCATCGGCCTTTCGGCGACCATCGGCGACCCCGAGCGCACCGGCGCGTTTCTTTCGGCAGGCACGGGGCGCGGCTGCATCATCCCCCGCTTCGAGGAACCGCGCCGTACCTGGCGCCTCTCTATGGAGCACTTCTACATCACCGGCCCCCAGGCGACCGAGCGCGCCCTCAACACGACCGGACCCGTTCAGGCGGAAGTGGTCAGCTGCGAGCGACTCGAAGCGGGCGCGCCCACGCTTGACGACCTGATCGAGCAGGCAGCGCAAGGGCCCTCCGCCGACAAGGCGCTTGCCCTGAGCGACCCGGCCGCACGAACCTCCCGAACGGGAGAGCACACGACGCACGCCGGTCCTGCCGCAAGCGCCACGACGGACAGCGAGGTCGGCATCCCACCGGTTACCGAAACCGAGCTCATGGCAGCCACGGATACGGCACCCGCCGATGCGGACCCGGGCCTGGGCTACATCTTCGAGCACACGCGCGGGCGCAAGTGCCTGGTCTTTGTCAACTCGCGCGAGGAAGCCGAAGCCGTCTGCACCATGCTTCGCCAATACTGCGAGGCCAACCACGAGCCGGACCGCTTCCTCATCCATCACGGTAACCTCTCGGCTGCCTACCGCGAAACCGCCGAAGAGATCATGCGCGACGAGGAGCAGACCCAAACGACGGTAACGACCGCCACGCTTGAGCTGGGCATCGACATCGGACGGCTGGAGCGCGCCTTTCAAATCGACGCACCGTTCACGGTATCGTCGTTTCTGCAGCGCATGGGCAGGACCGGTCGGCGCGACTTGCCTCCCGAGATGCACTTCGTCATACGCGAAGAGCAGCCCGAACCGCGCGCCATGCTACCCGAGACCATTCCGTGGAAGCTTTTGCAGGGCATCGCCTTGGTGCAGCTCTACCGTGAAGAGGAATGGGTCGAACCCCCGCAGCTCGACCGCCTGCCCTACAGTCTGCTGTACCACCAGGTCATGGCGACGCTTGCCGGCTGCGGCGAGCTCACACCGGCAGAGCTTGCGGGCCGCGTGCTCACGCTGTCCTACTTCCACCGCGTCAGTGTCGACGACCTGCGCACGCTGCTGCGTCACCTTATCGAAACCGACCACATCCAGCAGACGGAGACGGGCGGGCTCATCGTGGGCCTCGCGGGCGAGCGCATCACGAACTCGTTCAAGTTCTACGCGGTGTTCCAAGAAAACGAAGAGTTCACCGTGCGCTCGGAATCGGCCGAGCTCGGTACCATCGTGAACCCGCCTCCTGCCGGGGAGCGCATCGCCATCGCCGGCCACTGCTGGATCGTGGAGGAGGTCGACTGGAAACGGCACCTGGTGTACTGCACGCAGGTGAAGGGGCGCGTGCCCGCGTATTTTGGCGACTGCCCGGGCGACATCAACACGCGCGTGCTCGAACGTATGCGCCAGGCGCTGAAGGAGAGCTGCGGCTATCCCTATCTCATGACCAACGCGCGCGCACGCCTTGCGCAGGCGCGCCATGTGGCAGCAAACGCCCACCTTATCGACCGCCCGCTCATCAACCTGGGCGGTGACACTTGGGCGCTGCTGCCGTGGCTTGGGAGCTACGCGTTTTTGGCTCTCGAGCGCCTGCTCAAAATCAAATGCGCCGGCGAGCTGGGGCTGCGCGGACTCGACCCGTCCCGCCCCTACTTCCTGCAGTTTCGCATGAAAGCCGACGAGGCGACCTTCTACCAAGTGGTTGCCGACGAGGCGGAAAAGGATTTTGACCCCATCGAGCTCGTCTATCCTGGCGAGGTCCCGTACTTCGATAAGTACGACGAGCTGCTGCCGGCAGAGCTGGTGCGCAAGGGTTTTGCAGAGGGCGTCTTGGACATCGCAGGCATGCGTGAGCGCGTCGTCAGCTGGCGCGACCGCTTTTGCTAGGCGCGCCGCGACTGGGGCGCCGTCGCCTTACAGCGTCACGGCAAGCTGACAGGCCTCCGCATCGTAGCCCTCACCGAGGATCTGGGCCACGAGTTCGCGGCAGTAGGCAACGGTGAAGTTGCTGCATCCGGGCATGCTGCGCACCGCGTTTTGGGCGGCGAGCTCCTCGGTGTAGTCCGCCAAGCGATACACGCTCATGGCAGGGCTCAGCGCCAGATGGCTCACGAGCGGCGTCAGCGAGTAGTCCACCACCCGGCACTCCCCGCCGCGGCGCTCGAGCGTCACCTTCGCCATACCACCCACCATGCGCGGCTTTTCCGCCTGCCAGGAAATGTAGTTACCGAGCGACCAGAACACGGGCACCTGACGACCGTCCGGCCCGTCGAGTACCTCGACGGGCTCGAGCACATGGGGATGCGTGCCGATGATGACATCCGCGCCGGCCTCGACCAGCTCGCTTGCCCAGCGGATCTGCTCCTCGGTGGGCTTGTACACATACTCCGTGCCCCAGTGCGGGCAAACCACGATGAACTCCGCGCCGGCCTCGCGTGCCCGCGTCATGTCGGAGGCAAAATCAGCCTCGCCCAAGGTCTTCACGCAAAACGGCGCGTCGGAGGGGATGGGAATGCCGTTCGTGGACTCGGTGTAGTTCAGGATAGCGACCTTCACCCCGTTGCGCTCGAGCATCGGGATCTCGTCGGCTTTATCCTGCGTATCGGCGATGCCCGGCACAAGAATCTCGGGATGTTTCGTGCGCCAGTACTCAAGCGCCCAGGTAATGCCCGCAAAGCCGCGGTCAAGCGCGTGGTTGGTTGCCGAAATCGAAACGTCCACGCCCGCCGCGACCTCGGCATCTCCCAACTCCTGAGGACTGTTGAACGTGGGATACCCGGAAAGGCCGTGCTCGGCGCCGCCCAGGATGGTCTCTTGGTTCACCATGGCGATGTCGGTGCCGGAAAAATCGTCGGCAAGGTTCGCAAAGAGATGGTCATAGTTGCGGGTCCCGTCGTCGCGCTCGCCGCTCATCCACACGCCGGGGTGCACGAGCATGTCGCCCACCATCATCACGGTCACGCGCGCCGGCTTCTCGCTGTCGGTCACGACGGCAAGATCGGCTCCAATGGTCCCACTGCCCGTCGACCAGGAACCTGTGGGGTTCTCCGCCGCGCACCCGCTGGCGCCCAAAACGCCCAGGAGCGCACCGGCCAGCAGGCCTCGGCGGGTAATGCCACTGCGCGCCGTCGCATGGCCCGACTGCATTGCCGTGAAATTGTCTGCTTTGCCTGCCATAGCGTCCCCCTGCGCGAAATCGACCTCCCGCCCATCATAGCAGGTAGGCCCCAACGCACCGCGCGCATGCTGCGCAAACGGAAAGCGACCCGCCAAGCCCGATACCAACAGGGGAATCAGAGCTGACGGGCCGCCCATCGTCAACAAAGACTTGAGAGACACCGCCGTGGTGCGCCCTCAAAACTCTTGCCTAGCGCTCGATTGCGCATTCGAAGGCGTTCCAAATTGCCTCCATAACATTTGCGGGATGGACCGCGTCACCGATGAGGTGCAGTCGGTCCTCGGGGACCTTCGCCGCAAGCTCGTGGTACAGATCCTGGTTGGCGATGTAGCCCACGCAGGCGACGATGTGGTCGGCAGGAATCTCGTGAACATGCTTTTCGCCCTGCGGACCCAGCGCGAACATACGCTTGGCGCGGTTGGCGATATTGGGATAGTTCTTCTCGGTCTCTTCGACGTAGGCCACGCCGTTCTCGTACTTCTGCACCACCGCGTTCTTGATGACGCACACGTGATAGTAGTCGAGCAGGTCCATGAGCATGTTGTAGTTTGCCGCGGAGAGGCCATAGGCGTTCAGGATCGTCTCGGTCATCTCGACGATCGTGACCTTCTTGCCCTTGCGGCCCAAGTCGTAGGCAATCTCGCAGCCGGTTAGGCCGCCACCGATGATCACAACGTCATCGCCCTCGAATTCATCGTGCGCAGAAAGCGTGTCGATGGCATACGTGACGTTCGGGCTATCGAAACCGGGAGTGTCGAGCTTGCGCTCCGTGGCACCCGTGGCGACGTAGACCTCGTCGTAATCCGCAACCGTGTCGGCCGTGGCTTCACAGTTGAGGTGCACGTTCACACCCAAATCCGCCATCTGCTTCTTGTACCACGCGAGCAGCCTACGGTCATCTTCCTTGAAGTCGAGCGAGGCTGCCCACACGAAGACTCCGCCCAGCTCGCCGGTCTTCTCGAACAGGTCGACCGTATGGCCGCGCAGCGCGCTCACGCGCGCGGCCTCCATGCCACCCAGGCCGCCGCCGACGACGGCGACGTGCTTTGCGGTCTCGGCGGGCGTGACGACCATGCTCTTCTCGCGACCGCACGCTGGATTGACCGCGCAGCTAATGTCCTTGTGCTGGAAGATGCGCGCCAGACATCCCTGATGGCAGGAGATGCAGGGACGGATATCGTCGAGGCGTCCCTCGCAGAACTTGTTAGCAAGCTCCGGATCGGCGAGCAGGGGGCGGCCCATGCCCATCATGTCAATCTTGCCCTCCGAAATGGCCTTCTCGGCAAGATCGGGGTCATCGAAGCGACCGGCGCACACCACGGGAATGTTCACGACCTCTTTGACCTTCATGACGTCCTCGAGGTTGCACGCCTTGGGCATATAGACGGGCGGGTGCGGCCAATACCAGGAGTCGTACGAGCCGTTGTCGCAGTTGAGCATGTCGTAGCCATAGCTCTCGAGTAGCTTCGCCGCCTCGAGCGCCTCGGCGAGGTCGCGGCCCTTCTCCTCGAATTCCTCGCCCGGCAGCGCGCCGCGGTTGAAGTCCTTCACGTAGCTGCGCACGCTGAAGCGAAGCGAGACGGGGAAGTCCTCGCCGCACGCGGCCTTGATGGCCTCGACGATCTCCTTCGCGAAGCGCAGGCGATTCTCAAGCGAACCGCCGTACTCGTCGGTACGGTGGTTGAAGAAGCTGATGGCAAACTGGTCGAGCAGGTAGCCTTCGTGAACGGCATGGATCTCGACGCCGTCGCCGCCCGCTTCCTTGACAAGCGCGGCCGCCGTTGCGAAGTTCTTCACGTACTGATGGATCTCCTCGACCGTCATGGCCCGGTTCTTAAGGGTGGGATCCCAAACGTTCTGAATCTCCGAAGGTGCGGGCAAGCCAGGGTTCACCTTGCCGTCCTCGAACCACGCCGCACGGCCGTTCATGGCCGTGAACTGGATAAACATCTTCGATCCATACTCGTGCACGCCGTCGAAGAGGTAGCGCATCTGCTCGACGTACTCCTCAGGGTGGTTCACCGGGTTCAGGTACGGCATGGGGATGATGGGCACGATGCCCGAGATGATGAGTCCGGTGCCGCCCTTGGCGCGCTCGATGTAGTAATCCGCGCCGTCCTCGGTATAGGCCGCGGTCTTGAGGTTCATGAGGCGCGGCGAGAACACGCCCATGGGCATCATGGCGATGCGGTTGGGCACCTCGATGCTGCCAATTTTGATGGGGCTGAAAAGCGTGGGATAGGCTGTCGGCATATGACTCCCCTTTCGACTGCAGGATTGCCAGACATCGATAGCGTATTCCCCGCGTTCGCGTTCGCAGAATCTCATTCGGCGAATGGCATTCTGCGAACGCGAACGGCACGCGGGGAATCGCCCGCGCCGCCGCTTCGCTTTTTCAGTAAGATGGACAGGGCTTACGGGCGCACGGAGCGCCGCGACATGGGGATGGCGAAAGGGGACGAGCATGGCAGGGCTCACCAAGCGAGCGCAGCAGGCGCTCGAAACCAAGCACGCCATCTTTACCTGCGCACTCGAGCTGTTCGCCCACGAGCCTTACGAGCAGATCACGGTCAAGGACATCTGCGAGGCCGCAGGCGTATCTATCGGCGCGTTCTACCATCACTTCGGCAGCAAGGGCGACCTGCTCGACGAGGGTTACCGCCTGTTTGACGAGCAGATCGAGCAAATTTGGACCACGCGCGCCACAGCTGGCCCCATCGACGACATCCATCTTCTTGTGCGCCAGCAGATGGAATCCATGGAACAGATGGGCGATTTCGCGGCAGCCCAGTACTTCAAAAACCAGCTTTCCGTCGAACACGACTACATGCTCGACTCGCATCGTGCCTTCAGCGTGCACTTGGAGGAATCGCTGCGCGCCTGCGTCGACATGGGGGTGCTCACCGGAAGTCCCGCGCAGATCGTTGAAAAGATTCTGTGCGTCGCCCGCGGCACCATTTACGACTGGTGCCTGCATGCGGGTTCTTACCGCCTGGCGGAGCGCGCGCTGAGCTTGGTTGACATGGTGCTCGAGCACTACGCGGCATAACGCTTCTTAGGGCCGCCGCGCCCGCCCGAACACGCCCTTTGCTACGCGTCGTAGAGCGCGTCGCCTAAAAACGCCTTGTCAAAGGGGATGGCATCCGCGAAGCCGTAGGCTCCGTCGCTCGCGATGACGATGTAGTTGTCCTCTCCACCCAGATCGTCGTCCGTGGCAGGAATAATCCACACGCGCGTAAACACCGCGCTGAGCGTTGCCGCGACATCACGCAAAAACGAGAGGTCCTCCCCTTCTGCGCGCGACACCACGTTGGTGAGATAGATGCCGCCCGGCACCAGGCATGCCTTCGCGGCGTGCATGGCCTCCACCGTCGCGAGCGCCCGCACCGGCTCCTGGCCGGAAAACGTATCGTTCACCACGGCGTCGTACGCACCCGCAGGCGCGGCTTCCACATATGCACGGCCATCGGCGCACACCAGGTTCAGGCGCTCGCCCGCAAGCAGCTCGAGCTCGCCCACGAAAAACAGGCGACGCGCGGTGTCGATAACCGCCTGGTCGATCTCAACGACATCCATGGACAGGTCGGAGCGCTGCGTGAGTGCGTGCTTGGGCCACGCATACCCGCCGCCGCCCAGCGCGAGCACCCGGCGCACGCCGTGCCCGCGCGCCTCGCGCATGGCGTCCTCGGCATCGAACAACACATCGAAAGCGTGTTGGTAGGCAAACACCGGCTCGAAGCGCCGCTCGTCCAAATACGTCGCAGACTGGTAGACGCCGCCTTGCCGCAACACGCGCGCGAGCGACCCATCCGCCAGCCGGCGCGTGCGGACGAGAGCAACGCCCTGCGCAGTAAAGGCAACATGCGGATCGATGCGCAGGTAGACAATCGCGATGACCGAGGCGATGGCGAACAGCAGCACGAACGCATAACCGTGCGCGCCGCCCATGCCGCTCGCAGTGAACGCGACAGCAAGAACGAGGATGACGACGGTGCCGACGGTCTCACGCGGCATGCCGGCCGTATGGCGAGCGCTTCGCGCCCCGGGCGCAGGCTTCTCCATCACAGCTCCTTCCGCAGGTACAGGCCATGGTCCACAAATCCCAGATGCCTATAGTATTCCCGCGTTCCCACAGCGCTGATGACGTTTAGATAAGAATAGCCTGCAGAACAGGCGAGCTCGCAGGCGCGCTCCACGAGCGCACGACCCAAGCCCAGATGCTGCGCCGCACGCCCCTCCTCGCCCACTGCTGTCGCCATGCCGTACACATGCACCTCGCGAATCATCGCTTCGCCAGGCGCGACCGGCAGCTCGCGGGCGTGCTGCTCCACATAGGCGCGATCGGGCAGCGATAGGCGCAGGAAACCCGAGATGCGGTTTTGGGAATCGACCCACTGCAAGAAGCACTCCTGCGTGTTGGAGGTCGCATAGGAAAGAGCCTTCAGCCGCAGATCTTCTCGGTCGATCGCATGCGTGCCCACCTCGCGGAAACGAATCTCACGCACCCGCGGACCCCCGTCCCGCTCGCCCTGAGCGAGGCGCGCCTCCACGAGCTGCCGCAGGTTGGGCTTCTTGTTTCCCGCCTTGATGTCGTCGGACGAGAAGTCGCGAATCATGCGCGAGATGCGGCAGAACGCCGGCGTGGCGAGCGTGTCGGCAACGAGCACGTCGATGAGTTCGTCTTCCGTGTAGGGACGCCACCGTCCCGCCTCGAAGTCACGGCACAGGCGCGCGCCCTCGATGAGCGCACAGGGGTACAGCTTCACCTCGTCCGGCTGAAACGAAGGCTCGGTCATAAGGCGGGCGTAGTCGCGTTTGTCCGCCTCGGGCGTAGCACCCAGCAGGTTCACCATCGCGTGCGCATGGATTTTGAACCCGAAGGCGCGCAGCAAATCGAACGACTCGGCGATGCGCGCGACCGATATCCGCCGCTCGTTGGCATCGAGAATGCGCTGGTCGGTGCTTTGGATGCCCATCTGCACCTTGGTGCAGCCCAGGCGCCGAATGAGCGTGAGCGCCTCTGCCGAGATGGCATCGGGGCGCGTCTCGATTACCAAGCCCACCATGCGATGACGTGCCGTCTCGTTCAGGCGCTGCTGGCGCTCAAGCTCCTCAAGCGTGGCATGCTGGTAGCGCGCGGCATTTGCCCACGCGTTCGAGGAGCCATAGAGCTCCGTCACCGCTTGGTTGTAGCGCAGCTCACCCGCATCGACCGCACGTTGTGCGTCGCGCGCGAAGGCGGCGAGCGTCTCCTCATCCGACGGGATGCCCAGATCGCGATAGCGCGCCCGCCGACGCACCACGCCTTCTGGAACGTCCTCGGTACTCGCAAGCACCGCGCCCTTGTCCTGCCCGGGCTCGGCCAGCATCGGGTTTGCCGCAACGCCCGAGATGGCGTCGTCGTTCAGCGCGCGGAAGAGCTCCGTTATGAACCAGATCTGGTAGCCGCGCGGGTAATCGCTCCACGTGCCGCCCAGCACGATGAGCTCGATCTTGTCCGTTGCGTGCCCCATTTGAGACAGGGCCGTGAGACGCGTGGAGACTTGCAGGTAAGGGTCGAAGCAGTTCTGCTCCGCACGGGCGCAGGCGGGCTCGTCGTGCAGGTAGCTTTTGGGCATGCGCACGTCGTTGGGGCAGTAGCGGCAATCGCTGCCGCACGGCCACGGCTTGGTGATGACGGTGATGGTGGCCACACCCGATGCCGAGCGGCGCGGTTTCATGCGCAACACGCGCAGCAGCTGCTCTTCGAGCTCGGGCGTCACGCGCCACGATGCCCAGCGCTCGGGCTCCTCGCGCTTCACGCGCTGGTAGAACGGCAGCAGCCGGCGCTTGGCAAACGCGCGTTTGTCACCACCCGAGCGCTTCGCCTGTGCATGGACCAAGCGCACGAGCGCGTCGTTATCCACCTTCTCGCCGCAACGAAGCGCCGCGAGTATGTCCAAAATGATCTGTTCCATACCTTCGATTCTAGGCGATATGCCGGACATGCGCCCCGTCTCCGCATCCTTTGTGCAGCGGGGCACGTAACGCATGCGTACTCGACGGCGCCTGCGCGGGCACGTATGATGAAGCCGCGAACCCGATCTCTCAACAGGAAGCACCATGAACACCGCAACCGAGCGCACGCTCATCGAGCTGAACAACCGCTTTTACCGCGAGCACGCGGACACGTTCTCCGCCACGCGTCAGGCGCCCTGGCCAGGCTGGGAGCGGCTTATGGACCTCGCTGCGGAACGTATCGGCGCGCAGAGCGCCCCGGTGATTCTCGATCTTGCCTGCGGCAACCTGAGGTTCGAACGGTTTTGCCTCGAGCGGCTGGGCGGGGCAGCCGCAGTGTTCCACGCTGTCGACGCCTCGGCGGAGCTTGCCGCACTCGCCCCCTCAATACCCGATGCGCATTGCTGGCAGGTTGACCTCTTGGATGAGCTGCAAGCCGGACGCGACCCTCTGCCCGGACTCGCGCCGGCCCATTTCACCGTCTGCTTCGGGTTTTTGCACCATGTGCCCGGAGCGCGCCTGCGCGGGGAGCTTCTTGACCTCATGGCGCGCATGACCGTCCCCGGCGGCTTCATCGCGCTGTCGCTTTGGCGCTTCATGGACGACCCGCGCCTCGCCGCAAAGGCGGCGACGGCCGACGCGCTCGCAGAGGCCTCCGGGCTGCCGCATGCCGAACTCGATCCCGGCGATCATTATCTCGGGTGGCAAGATGACCCGCGTCCCCTGCGCTTTTGTCATCATTTCGATGACGAGGAAATCGACGCGTACGCACAGCACCTCGCGCGCGCAGGCGCCGTTGAAATCGCTCGCTACGATGCCGATGGCCGCAGCGGCACGCTCAACCGCTACCTCGTGTTTCGCAAGGGCTGACCGCGATACCGCATCCGTGCATATACCGCGTATATCGTCCGAAGCGCCTGATCTTCGGCTACAATCCTCGCGCACCAAAACACGTACAGCCTCGCAACGTCCGCGCTGAAGGGATCCCCATGGGTCTTACGCATATTCGCCTGCCGAAGAACTTCAATCTCGATGAACGCCTTGAGCGCTATGCCGACGCCATCGAGACGAACGCCCCCGCCCTGGCGGGCCGCTGGGCAGAAGCCTGCTGGCCCCTCGAGCCGCAACGCGAGGATGCGCGTGCTGCCTATGCCGAAGTCCATCTTGACCTCGGCTGCGGCAAGGGCTCCTTCATCGCACAGTGCGCGCACCGAAAGCCCGAGGCGCTGCACCTTGGCATGGACGTGGAACCCATCTGCATCGCATACGCTGCGCAGCGCGCCTGCGAGGAACGCCTGCGCAACATGGTGCTCATCCCGCGCGGAGCCGATGCGCTGCCCCAGCTTTTCGCAGCAGGCGAGCTTTTCGCTATCACCTTGAACTTCCCCACGCCCTACCCCAAGCGCCATCACGCCCGGCGCCGCTTGGTGAACGTCGACCACCTGCTCGGATTTCGCCAGCTGCTTGCGCCTGGCGGCACCGTCACGCTGCGCACCGACAGCCAGCCGCTCTGGGAGTACGCCAAATCGCAGTTCCCTGCCGCCGGCTATGAAATGCTGTGGATCTCGGACGACGTGAGGGCGGAGCACCCTGAGTTTCCTGAAACCGAATACGAGCGACGCCTGACCGAGAAAGGCGCGCACGTCTACGGCATCTGCGCGACGCCCGGCCCCGCACCCGATGACGCCCGCATCCAGGAAGGCCGCGACGCCGAGCAAAGCCTCATGCGCTACCTGCCCGATGATCTCTTTTCCCTGGACTACGTGCCGCTTGGCATGGAGGCCGCGGTCGAGAACTTTCGTAATCGCGAGCGCAAAGGCAAAAAACGCATACCCGGCGAATAGAACATAATATTGTTTGCATACAACCATATACTTATATTAACTGTGGTTCTATACTCCACATTATCTAGTTGATATGAGGGGCGTTGTATGAATCCTGTTATCTTCTGTCGCGAAACGGCGCTGCATGCTATACGAAGCTCACGGACCTGGCGCAACGGCATATTCTGGGAGCACCTAGACGAACGCGAGCAGGCGGAAGTGCTTCGCGATGCCTCTTCGCGGCTCGACGACTGCGACTTCGAACAGCTCATCAGGCTCGGCGTCGCACACGAACCCAAAAGCAACGAGCACGCCGAGCTGCACGTACTGGTCTCCCGCTCGAATAAGCGCAGCAGAACTGAACCCATCCTGCCCCACTCGTGCAGCGTCAAGCTGCCGCCCGGCTCCCTGCTGAAACTTACGAGCGGGGTCTACATCGTCAAACCCGAGCTGTGCTTTGTGCAGATGGCCGCCGTGCTCGACGTGCCCCATCTGTTCAAGCTCGGGTTCGAGCTCATGGGGATCTATACGCTCCCGGCAGACGGCAGCTTCGGCTTCACGCCCAGCGAGCCCGCAATGACCGTCAATTCCCTCACTGCATACCTCGGAGCGCTGCCGCCGATCAAAGGCAAACGCAACGCACTGCAGGCACTGCCTTACCTGCTCGAGCGCTCGCGGTCGCCCATGGAGAGCGCAACGGTCATCATGCTTGCAACACCTCAGCTGTATGGGGGCTTCGGCATGGAACAGCCGACACTTAATCACAAAATCGAATTGAACGAAGAGGCACGCAAAGCCTGCGAGCTCACAGAAATCGAGTGCGATGCCTTCTTTGCCGCATCGCTTGTAGACCTGGAGTATGACAGCGTCTACCACAACAATGAGCAACAGCGACAGCGCGACACCGAACGCGAAACAGCATTTGCCTGCATGGATATCATCGTTGTGCGCATCTCCGCATCGCAGTTCAAGGATTTGAACAAGCTCGAGGCAATCGCGCGCCTCCTCGCTCGACGAGCCGACAAGCAGTACCGGGTAAGAACGCGCAAACACAAGCTGCAACAGGCGCTCTTGCACGGAGCCCTGTCCGAAGACCTGTCCGATGGTCCTAGTGATAACGGCGAAAAGGGCGATGACGATGATGCGGCTGCCGAAATTGCATAAAAATGCCTTGAAAATGTATATAGATTTCCCTGACTCACGAGACGGCGTCAGGGCGCTAGACAAAAAATCGAGTTTTGGCTATTCCTATTAGCTTTATAACATTTATTTAGTCCGATTTCGGACTTTTCTATTCATTCTGTCTAGCATTTGCCCAGATAATCTTGCTTCAATATACACTGCTCAATTCTGGGCAATCTGCACGCTCTATGCACATGACCAAAACTCGCTTTTTTGTCTAGCCGCCGCTCACAACACCCTCTTCGGCCCGTATCCTGCCTAAGAACATGCCGAACAGAGCGCGAAGCAAATCTGCGCAGGCAGTGCGGCAACTTCTCCGCGCAGATGCGACATAATGGTGTGCGGACAAATCGCTATCGAAAAGGACGGCACGTGGCAGACACGATGAACACAACGGCATCGGCGAGCTCTTTTGCGGGCGGCACCGGCGCTTTGACAAGCGGGTCGCTGGGCGCACTCTCGCCCAGCTGGTGGGAACCCGAAGACGGCAGCACGCCCGAGCCGTGGCTGACGCCCGACGAGGCATTCGAGCGCTTCTTCGAATGGGCCGAGGGCCAGGGCATCGAGCTGTGGGCGCACCAGGAGGAAGCGCTGATGGACCTCGCCGCCGGTGACCATGTCATCTTGGGCACCCCCACCGGCTCCGGCAAGTCGCTCGTTGCGCTCGGCATGCTGTTCATGGGCATGGCGCAGGGCAAACGCGCCTATTACACCGCCCCCATCAAGGCCCTCGTGAGCGAAAAGTTCTTCGACCTGGTCGAGGTGCTCGGCCGTGACAACGTGGGCATGATCACCGGCGACACGCACATCAACACCGGCGCCCCGGTCATCTGCTGCACGGCCGAGATTCTGGCGAACCAGGCACTGCGCGAGGGCGAGGACTCCGATGTGGGCTGCGTCGCCATGGACGAGTTCCACTACTTCGCCGACCCCGACCGCGGCTGGGCGTGGCAGGTTCCGCTGCTCACGCTGCCGCGCGCGCAGTTCATGCTCATGAGCGCCACGCTCGGCGACATCACGCAGATCGCCGACGCGCTGCGCGAGCGCACCGGCGCCGAAGTCGACGCCGTCACCGACGCGCCGCGCCCCGTACCGCTATCCTACGAGTACGTCCTGACCTCGCTTGAAGGCACCGTCGAGCTCGCGTTGCGCCGCGGCGAGGCGCCGCTCTGGCGGGTAAAGGGCGGGTCAAGTGCCTTGGTCAGAAAGCCGCGTTCCGCCATGGCCTGCGCATACAGGCCGGATGCCTGCGCCTGGGCCGCGCCGAACGGCCCGCAGACAGCAATCGCAGGCAG
>CALULJ010000005.1 GCA_944321445.1 uncultured Collinsella sp. | reverse complement strand
TGTATATCGATCATGTCGACAACGAGAAGTCCGCAAGCGAGCTCAAGGCCATCATTGAAGCCCAGTGGCCGCAGGCCGAGGTACACATCTTGCCGTGCGGCGGACTGTGCTCGTACTACGCGGAAGAGTCTGGTCTCATCATCGGCTACGAGTGGCTCTAACAAACATCCAAGAGGAGAGGCGCCCGCTCGTGGCGCCTTTTCCTTTTCACTTCCTTACTTGACATAACATATATTATCGTGAATCGCCTTGGTGACCCGATCGCCACCACCGTCAGACTCTGTCCTCTCTGGGGACGGGGGTCCCGCGCGCCACTTTGGCCTCTTTTGGGACAGGTCATCATCGCTTGATTGATCTGCGACGATACGCAAAGTTTGGATGAGTTCGAAAGCTGTTCCAAAGCATCCTTAAAGCATGCTCATGGATCCAAATCCGACCAAAGAACTACATCAGTCGTCGACATGCCGTACTTGGTTAGAAGCACAATGGCTAAGTGATGCAAGTCAATACAAACCTGTCCCCACAGAGGTCAAAGTGTCCTCTGGCACCCCCGTCCCCAGAGAGGACAAAATGTCCCCTGGGACCCCCGTCCCCAGAGAGGACACTCCCCTCTTGGGGTATGTTGTTAGGTACCTTAGTGTTAGTGGGATTGCTCTACGATGTAGCTGTAAGCTGCCGTGGCGGCTATGGCACCGTCGGCAGCGGCAGTCACCACTTGACGCAGGCGCTTGGAGCGCATGTCGCCAGCGCAGAACAAGCCGGGTGTTCGCGTGGCCATATCGCCATCGGTCACAACTCCCCCATCGGGTGCAATGTCGACAAACGGCCGCACCAGATCAAGAACAGGATCGTTACCTGCGAACACGAAGATGCCGAACGACCCCTCCGGATACGTCTCGGTATACTCCTCGCCCGTCGCATTATCGCGGAACGTGACAGTCGACAGCAGGCGATCGCCCTCGACGCGAACGATCGAGGTTGAGTACTTCACGGAGACGTTATCTTGGGCAAGCAGGCTCTCCACACGTCCGCGCGGCGCACGGAATTCATCGCGACGAACGACCATGACCACATCGCTGGCGATACGGGACAGATACAGGCCCTCCTCGCAGGCGGAGTTGCCGCCACCAACCACGAACACGCGCTTGTTTCGATAAAACATACCGTCGCATGTCGCGCAATACGAGATACCGCGTCCGCGGTAGGTCTGCTCACCCTCGAAGCCCACCATACGCGGCGTGGCGCCTGTGGCAACGATCAATGCCGGTGCAGTGTATGTGCTGGAATCGGTCTTAACAGTGAACATACCGTCTCCGGCGTGCTCGATGCCCAGCACCATGGCATAGGCCACCTCGGCACCCGCAGACTCCGCATGATCGAGCATCTTCTGGCCAAGCTCAGCACCAGAAACATCGGGAATGCCCGGATAGTTATCCACCATATCGGACGTGGCGATCTGACCGCCCGGCATGCCCTGTTCGATGATGAGCGCGCGCAGGCTCGCTCGCGCCGCATAGAGTGCAGCGGAGCTTCCTGCAGGGCCAGCGCCGATGATAAGAACGTCATATGCAGTGTTGGTATCCATGGAGACCCCGTTTCGCCGTAGCTTGTTGCTATCGACTATACGCCTGACTCAATAGTTTGACGAGCCGATATCGATTTTCATAAATTGATATGGTGTTGACAGTTGCAGCGTACAATAGGGAGGATTGTCCACGAGAAGGGGAACTCATGACCGCAGCGGAGTCTACAAGCACGACGGCACCGAAGGAAGCACCTATGCTTCCCGGTGATGCCGAAGCGCATGCCTCCACGTCCGCCGATATCGCGGCGGCGCGGCCACCCATCATCACCGTCATGCACGCATCGGTTGGGTCAGGACACAAGGCGGCAGCGAATGCTGTTGCGCAGGCCATCGACCGCTTAAGGGGCACGCACGGCATTCCAAATAATGTGATCGTCGATGTTATCGACATCCTCGATTACGGCCGTATCAAGTTCGATGGCAACAAGACCGCCGCATCGTTCACGGGCGCCACGCGCCCCATCTATGACATCACCTGGCGCTACACGCTAACCGGTCGCCTCCTTTGGGGCGGCGGCACCGGATGGTCGCGCGTCATGTTCCCTGCCTTCAACGCGTATATCGAGAACAAGCGGCCCATTGCGGTCATAGCCACGCACATCACCGCCGCAAACGTTGCCGTGGGCGCGCGCATGATCACGGGCATCGATTACCCCCTTGTGTGCATCCCCACAGACTATGAAATCGAGGGATGGTGGCCGCATAAGGAAACCGATCTGTTCTGTGTGGCCACCGAGTTCATGGCAGAGACGTTGCGTCCTCGCAAGGTCGAGGAGTCACGCATCACCATTACCGGCATCCCTGTTCGCGCAGGTTTCGATAAGCCCGGTAATCGCGATGAGGACCGCGCACGCTTCGGTCTGCCGCTCGATAAGCGTGTCGTCCTCGTCATGGCGGGAGCGAGCCTCCCGCAGCCCTACGTGAGATTCCGTGCGGCTATGGAGCAAACGCTTCCGTTCCTGCGCAGCTTTGAAGACATGCACTTCGTGTTCCTTCCCGGTAAAGATCACGAATACTCCGACCGGTTAAAGCGCATCTTCCATGGCATGAAACTCGAAAACGTCTCTGTTATGGATTACGTCGAGGACATGGCCGCCCTCATGCGGTCCTCAGACCTGGCCGTGTTGAAATCGGGCGGACTCGCTGTAACCGAGTGCCTCTGCGCCAAGTTGCCCATGATCCTGCTCGGCAAGTCCTATGGCCAAGAGAAAGCGAACACGACGATGCTCACGAGTTTCGGCGCCAGCATGCACGCCACGACCGCCCGCGAGCTCATCATGACGCTCAGGCACCTGAACGATAATCCCGAAGCGTTGTGTGCCCTGCTCATCAACGCCAACGCCTTGAGGCGTCCCTGCGCTGCAGAAGACATCGCCATCGCCACGATGAAGCTAATCGGCAACACTCGACCGCGCGAGAAGCACTTCGCAGAGTTTTACTGGGGCGATAAGCCCGCACATATTCGTTAAGCGCCGAAAACAATGGACCGTCCAGCTGCAAGCGGGACGGTCCATTGTTTTACGCACAAAAGAGTATCAACGCGGTTATTTCTCACCGCTCGAGCCGAAACCGCCGGCACCGCGGTCGGTGCGGTCGAGCTCGTCGACCTCGACCAGGCGCACGGTGGGGACCTCCTGAATCACAAGCTGGGCGATGCGCTCGCCGCGCTCGATATGGATGGGCTCGCGCGCATCGAGGTTGATGGCGATAACCATGAGCTCACCACGATAATGCGCGTCGATGAGCCCGGGGGTGTTGACGATGGAAAGGCCGCGTTTGAGTGCCATGCCGCTGCGCGGCTGAACGAACCCGGCATAGCCATCGGGAAGCGCAATCGCGATACCCGTATGAATCAGGACGCGCTCATAGGGAGCGATATCCACCGACTCATTGGCGCGCAGGTCAAGACCGGCATCACCCTCGTACGCATACTGTGGAAGCTCGACAGAAGGATCAAGCCGCTTGATGGAAACATCGATACGTGCCATGTATTACCTCAACTTATCCAATTCTTCAATGAACTCGTCAACATCTTTGAAATCGCGGTACACGGATGCAAAGCGGATGTAGGCAACCTTATCGAGCTTCTGAAGGCGCTTGAGAACCATATCCCCAATCTCGTGCGAGCTGACCGCAGTGAGCGTGCGCCCGCGCAGCTCGTACTCGATATCATCGATAAGGCCGTTCAGCGAGGAAAGGTCGATATCCCGCTTGGATGTTGCGCGCATAAGGCCAACAAGAAGCTTGTTGCGGTCGAACGGCTGCGTCGTACCGTCGCTCTTGATGACCTCGATAGGATCTTCGCACCGCTCAAACGTGGTGAATCGATATCCGCAGCTTCGACACTCTCTCCGGCGCTTGATGGCGTTCGTAGCCTCCTGCGTACGAGAGTCCACGACACGCGTATCGTCACCGCCGCACTTTGGGCATCGCATGCAACCCCTTTCGTCGCACCCTACATGTAGTAGGATACCACGGCCCAATGCCCCATGCATCGGGTGGGTATTACGCGGGGACCTCCAAAGACATGCCAGGTTGAAGGAGCGACTCCGTCAAACCGTTCCACGAGCGAAGGATGCTCACGGTCTCATCGACGCTTACGCCATCGGCGGGATGCGCGGACGCGATACTCCAAAGCGTATCGCCGGACTCGACATCGACCACGATGCGAGCATCAGAGGCCATTGCAGACTCAAAAGCGGCCTGCTGGCGAGACAGCCCATTGAGGGCGCTCACACCGGCAGCGAGCGCGCCGATCAGAACAATGATGGCGAGCACGAGCACGCGGCGCGGGCACCGAGGTCGAACCGCGGGCGCGCTGGTGTGAGAAGCCGGAACAGAAGGTCCGAAGCCATCGATAACCTCGAACACCGGACGCGTGGCGGGAAGAACAAGGGCAAGGTTGCCGTCGGTCAGAGCAGTGGTGGTCATCGTGTATCTCCTTTCGTCGTTCGTGACGAAACTAGGTATACCTTCTGGCGCGGACAAATTTTTGTAGCGCAAGAACGGATGTTCGACTATTATTATGTACGAACAGTTGTTCCTGTCAAGGAATTTTCGAACATATGTTTGTTTTCGAAGGGAGACGGCAATGGCCCGGAAGATCACGAAGCGCCAGCAGCAGATCTACGACTTCATTCGCTCGTACCAGCACGAGAAGGGGTATCCGCCCAGCGTGCGCGAGATGGCCGCCGCCGTGGGCCTGTCCTCCCCCTCCACCGTCCACGCGCATCTGTCCGCTCTTGAGGATCACGGCCTCATCAAGCGCGATGCCACCAAGCCGCGCGCACTCGAGGTCTTTAACGAAGATGGATCTTCCGCCCAGCTCGCTGAGGTCAAGGAATCGCCCGATCGCGGGACCATATCGCTGCCGCTCATCGGCCGCGTCGCCGCCGGCCTTCCCATCCTCGCCGAGCAGAACGTCGAGGACACTTTCACGCTTCCCACCGAAATCGCGACCGATTCGAGCTCGTTCGTCCTCGAGGTGCACGGCAACTCGATGATCAACGTCGGCATCTACAACGGCGACTACATCGTCGTCCGCGAGCAGAAGAGCGCCATGAACGGCGAGATCGTTGTCGCCATGATCGATGGCGAGGCGACCGTCAAAACGTTCTACAAGGAACAGGGCCGCGTTCGTCTGCAGCCGGAAAACGATACGATGGAGCCCATCTACGCAACGAATCCGACTATCCTGGGCAAAGTCGTTGCCCTCATGCGCCGCTTCTAAGGTCTCGCCTCCATGGCATCTGAAGGCAACGGGCGCATAGCGCTGTTCGACATCATACGCGGGTTCACCATCATCTCAATGGTGCTGTTCCACGCGACATACGATGCTGCCTATATCTATGGCTTCGATGCTCCATGGTTTATGGGCACGGTGCTTCAGGATGCGTGGCGTGCATCGATCAGCTGGGTGTTCCTGTTCCTCGCCGGCTGGATGACCGCGTTCTCCCGGAACAATTTCCGACGAGCGGCCATCTACGGTGCTGCAGCACTCGCCGTCTGGGTTGCAACGTCTATCGCTGCCGTTGATACGGCAGTTTCGTTTGGAATTCTGTTCTGCATGGCTGCGTCGACGCTTATCGCTGCCGTAATCAAGCCCGTTTTGGATCGCCTCTCCCCCGCTGCCGCGCTCGTTGCATTCCTCGTGCTCTTCGCCGCGACGCTCGACGTACCGCACCATAACTACCCTGTCACAGGGCTCGCGTGGCTCGGTCTCCCGGACCCTGCGTTCTCCTCGGGCGACTATTATCCGATTATTCCCTTTACGTTCATGTATATGGCTGGCGCCATGGGCGCGCGTCTGTTCGCGCGCCTGCGCCCCGAAGGCTATCCCGATTGGATGAAGCGCGATTGGGCACCGGTGCTTTCGCGCATCGGACGCCTGAGCCTACCAATCTACCTTATGCACCAGCCGCTGCTCATCGTCCTGTTCGAAGCAATCGTCTTCGTAACGGGTTAGGCCCTCGACACGCCAAGCTCACTCAACGGCATAGCGCTCAAGACGCGCAGCGATACGCGCGGGAACCTTGCCCACGATGCGTACGTGATCCCCTAGGTATTCCTCAGAGATTATCTGGCCTTGCTCGTGAATATCCTTGATGAGAGCGCCCTCACGATACGGAACTTCAGCGCTCATAAGCCGATCCCCCGCCGCGGCCTCGGCACTCAAGCGAGTCAACAGGCCGTCGAGACCCAGGCCGGTTTTTGCGGAGAAGAACACCGCCTGGGGATACCGTGCCCGCATGATGGCCAAGTCCTCGGCATCCAAAAGATCCGCCTTGTTGTACACGGTCAGTGACGGGCGCTCGCCGGCGCCGATCTCGTCTAGCACGCGGTCAACGGCATCGATGTGCCGCTGATGATCCTCGTCGGAGATATCGATCACCTTCAAGATCAAATCGGCGCCACGCACCTCAGACAGGGTCGACTTGAACGCTTCAACGAGCCCGTGCGGAAGCTTCTGGATGAACCCGACCGTGTCGGTGATCGTCACGCTACGACCACCCGGCAGCACATAGGCACGCGTCGTGGGGTCGAGCGTGGCGAACAGCTTGTCTTCAGACAACACGTTCGCTCCGGTCAACGCGTTGAGCAACGTGGACTTGCCCGCATTGGTATAGCCGGCGAGCGCGATGCGGAACGCGGTCGATTCAATCCTGTTCTTCGCCTGTACCTCACGCCGCTTCTCGAGCTCCTTGAGTTCTCGGCGGAGCGCTGCGATGCGGTTGCGAATGAGGCGACGGTCCACTTCGAGCTGACTTTCGCCCTGACCGAAGCGGCTGCCAATGCCGCCGCGCGTTTGCTCTTTAGCAAGGTGCGACCACATGCCGCGCAGGCGGGGCAGCAGGTATTGCAGCTGGGCGAGCTGGACCTGCAAACGGCCCTCGCGCGTCTTCGCATGCAAGCCGAAAATATCCAAGATAAGCGCCGTTCGATCGATGATCTTCGTCGGCTCCCCGATGGCGCGCTCAAGATGCGACTGCTGGGCAGGCGTCAGATCATCGTCAAAGATGACGACATCGGCATCGAGGCGCTTCACGGCATCCTTGAGCTCAAGGACCTTACCGGACCCGATGAATGACTTGGGAACCGGACGGTCAAGCCGCTGGCTCATCCTTCCCACCACGACGGCTCCCGCGGTATCGGCTAGGCGCTCAAGCTCGTCAAGCGAGCGCTCCACCGGCCAAGCCCCTGTTCGCCATTCGACACCGACCAAGATGGCGCGCTCAGGCTCAATATCCGTCGAAAGAAAGGTGAATCGGGCCAAGCTGTCCTACTCCTCTCGCAAGGCGTCGAGAATCATCGAAGCGGCGCCCTGTGCGTCCACTTCGTCTCGATCTATCCAGCGTATACGCGCATCGCGCCTAAACCAGGAAAGCTGGCGCTTCGCATAGCGACGAGAACGCATCTTGATGGTCTCCACGGCCTCGTCGAGCGTGCATCGTCCCTCCAGCGCGTCGATAATCTCCTTATACCCGATTGCCTGGCGCGCGGTGAGCGCATCGGCCATACCGCGCTCCATAAGACCTTTGACCTCATCGACAAGCCCACGTTCCATCATGATGTCGACACGGGCGTCGATGCGGGCATACAGGCGCTGACGGTCCATCGTGAGGGCAAATTGCAAACTGGAATA
This sequence comes from uncultured Collinsella sp., assembly GCA_944321445.1. Lineage (GTDB taxonomy): Bacteria > Actinomycetota > Coriobacteriia > Coriobacteriales > Coriobacteriaceae > Collinsella. Next base: position 73,255 of record CALULJ010000005.1, on the reverse strand, counting down.
CACTGGACGCGGCGTCGAGAACCCGGACGTTTGATCGGCATAGCTCACGCCCTCTTCAAGCATCTCGAGCGCGCGCACGACGCGCCGCACGTTATGGGGATGGATGAGCGCAGCGGAACGAGGATCGCGCTCGGCCAAGTACGCATGGATCCCCTCATCGCCCAGGCGCGCAGCGAGCGCCTGATAGCGCTCCCTGTCACCGCTATCCACCTCGCCCTTGGGAAAGCGCATATCATCCAGCGCAGCGCGCACATACAAGCCGGTGCCCCCACACAGCACGGGAACCTTGCCGTCTGCACGCAACCGATCGATCTCGCACCGCGCATCAACCTGAAAAAGCGCTGCGGAATACGCCACATCGGGCTCAACTATATCGACAAGCACCAGCGGGACGCGTCGCTCCTCTACAGGCGTCTTCGCCGTCCCGATGTCCATGCCGCGATACACCTGCATCGCATCGGCCGAGATGACCTCGGACCCCAGCTGCTCGGCCACCAAATCGGCAACCTCGCTCTTGCCGGACGCCGTCGGCCCCACGATGGCTATAACGGGAAGGCGGCGCGAATCGCCCGAGCCCTCGTCAATCATCGCGGCGACCCGACCATGGTGCCGGAAAGATACCAGGTACGTGCGGTATCGACCTTAACATCGACGATCTTGCCCACGAGGCCGTCGATAGTCGTGCCCTCCGGAAGCGGCGCATGGACCGTCTGGTTCTTCGGGCTCTTGCCGATCATCTTGGTCGCGTCCTTCTTCGAAGTGCCCTCGACAAGCACTGGCACCGTCGCGCCCAGGTCATGTTGGTTGAACGCGTAGGCGCTGTCCTCGATGACCTTCACCAAGCGGTCGAAGCGCTCGAGGATGACCTCGCGCGGCGTCGGATCGTCGATCTTCGCTGCCGGCGTGCCCTCGCGCTTGGAGTAGATAAACGTGAACGCCTGAGCATAGCCCACCTCACGCGCCAGCGACAGCGTCTGCTCGAAATCCTCCTCGGTCTCGCCCGGGAACCCGACGATGATGTCGGTAGACAGGGCGATGCCAGGGATGCGCTCGCGAACACGGCGAATGAGGTCGAGATACTGATCGCGCGTGTACTTGCGGTTCATGAGCTTGAGAATGCGCGAAGAACCCGACTGCACGGCCAGGTGCAGCTGCGGCGTGACGGCAGGAACCTCAGCCATGGCCTCGATGGTCTCGGGCAGGAGGTCCTTGGGGTGCGAGGAGGTGAAGAAGATGCGCTCGATTCCCGTCTCGCCTACTTCACGCAGCAGCTCGGCAAAGCGAGGAGCACCGAAGAGGTCGCGCCCATACGAGTTGACGTTTTGACCGAGCAGCGTGATCTCGCGCACACCCATGCGCACGAGCCCCGTCACCTCGTCGACGATCTCCTCGAACGGACGGCTCTTCTCGCGACCGCGCACGTACGGAACGATGCAGTAGCTGCAGAAGTTGTTGCATCCCGTCATGATGGGCACCCACGCGCGATAGTTCTCCGCACGGTGCCAGGGCATCGAGGTTGCGGGTGCCGGATCGTTCTCGTCGCACAGAACGTGCGTATCGCGATCCTCGAACGCAGCGGCGATAAGCTCGGCAACATGCGTGATGGAGTGCGTGCCGAAGATGACGTCGACGTTATCGAGATTGGTGAGCAGGCCGGCCCCATCGCGCTGGGCGATGCAGCCGCCGACCGCGATGACGCGGCGGCCCGAAGGGGGCGCTGGCAGGCTCTTGCACGAGGAGCACTGTCCGTAGAGGCGCGTATCGGCGGCCTCGCGCACGCAACATGTCATGAAGATGACGATGTCGGCCTCCTCGGGGCTCGCGACCTCCAGGCAGCCGCACGAATCCAACAGACCGCTCACGCGCTCTGAATCGTGCATATTCATTTGGCAGCCGAACGTGCGAATGAAATAGGTCTTACCGTTGAGCTGATGTGTTTGCATACCCTACCCGACTCGAAGATTGTCGTCAGAAAAATCGAACGTATCGCCCGTGTGCGCAGAAAGCGAATGAACGTAGATGGACAGCCGAATGGCCGTGCGCGACTCGCCGTTGATGAGGATGTCGGAAAACACCGGAGCGCACGAGATGTCAAAGCCCGTGGGAATGAGGAACCCGCGCGCAATGGCGATCGCCTTGATGGCCTGGTTCACGGCACCGGCGCCCACGCACTGCAGGTTGACGGGCACACCGTCCTTCACCATACCGGCAATCGCGCCGGCAACCGATGCCGGCGAGGACTTGCTCGAGACCTTGAGGAATTCCATAACTACATTTCTCCTGCGTGTGGGGCACATTTTAGCATTAGTTTACTCTATCGCAACAACTGCGGACAGGCAAGGAGCTTCACTCTTCCTTGCCGATGTCGAAGGTCACGGTGATGCGGTCGCGGGTGACGCGCACGCGCGGATCGCCGATAAGGTGCAGATAGTACTGGCGCGCCAGATCTTCGAAATCGCGTTCGACAGCACGCGAGAACCGCTGGATATCGTCATGTGCGATTTTGAGGCCACGGCGATCGCGCTCAAGATCGACGGGGCCCGCGGCCGCAGGCTTTGCTTGACCCGTGCGCTCCCTGAGCACACGGGAAGCAACGCTTCGTAGGGGTTTGATGGACCCCGCAAGGATGCGATGCGCCGTCCGCTCGGACACCTCGATGCCGAATCCGCGCGCAATCTCGATGAAATCCGCCGCATCTGCCGCACTCCCAAGCCGATCGATCACAGGCAGCTGATCGACGTCATCGATGAACAGCAGCGTGCTCGCGTCGACCGATGAACCCGCATGGGCATAGAGCGTAGCGGCGATCTCGGTCGGACTGCCCAGAAACACATCGCACCCGTGAAGCTCGATGCACGCAAATTCGCAGGCAGCGCGCACGATGTTATGTGGGCCGCGCGAACAGTAAAACGCACCCTGCTCGTCCTTCTCAACCGTCGGCCAGGTGGACTGGTCGGCGCGCTCGGGCAACGAAGCCGTATCCACAACGACACGCATCGAAGAGCCCTTATCGGGTGCTGAGGCGACGACGCGCGCCTCGCGCGCGTTCTGCCGGATGGAGAACAGCGCCATGCCGCGCCCGTGCACACCCCACCGGTCCATCTTCATGGACTCAAGCTTGGACGTCACACGCGCGTCGAAGATGCGCTCGTGCATATCGGCCGGAACGCCGCAGCCGTTGTCGATAAAAAGGAGGGTGCGGACACCCTCCTCCTTCATGGTTGCAAGATAGATTTTCGTCGCACCGGCATCGCGGGCGTTGCGCAGCATCTCGATGACGATGTCCTCAACATGCTGGATATCATGCTTCGCCTGACGGCGCTCGGCCTCCGAGACGCGAAGGCGAACATATCCCTCGCCGAGGTTCTCCTCGACACGCAGGCTGCCCTCACCGGACATCGATGCGATAAAAGAGATGAGCTCGTTCGCGTCACTCATGGGCTATTTGGCGATATCGACGGCGCGGCTCTCGCGAATCACGACGACGCGGACCTGACCGGGGTACTCCATCTCGTCCTCGATCTGGTGAGCGATGTCGTGCGCGAGTACCGTCGCCTGGGCATCGGAAATCTTTTCCGGCTGCACCATAACGTGCACCTCGCGACCAGCCTGCATGGCATAGGTGCGCTCGACGCCATCGTGGGAGTTGGCGATCTCCTCGAGCTTCTCGAGACGCTTGATGTAGCTCTCGGCAGACTCGCGGCGCGCGCCCGGACGAGACGCAGAGATGGCGTCGCCCGCCTGGACGAGCACAGCGAGAACCGAATTCGGGTCGACATCCCCGTGGTGCGCCTCAATGGCGTGCACGATCGCGGGCTTCTCGCCATAACGACGAGCCAGGTCGGCACCGATGACCGCATGCGGACCCTCGACCTCATGGTCGATAGCCTTGCCAAGGTCGTGAAGCAGGCCAGCGCGCTTGGCGGTACGAACGTCCACACCGAGCTCGGAGGCCATGATGCCGCAGAGCTCAGAGACCTCCATGGAGTGTTGCAGCACATTCTGGCCGAACGAAGTGCGATAGCGCAGGGCACCGAGCGTCTTCACGAGCTCGGGGTGCAGGTCATGGATGCCCGTATCGAAGGCAGCCTGCTCGCCTGCCTCGCGGACGCGCTGCTGAACCAGGTCGGATGCCTTCTTGTACATCTCCTCGATACGCGCAGGATGGATGCGGCCGTCGGCGATGAGGTTCTCGAGGGCAACGCGTGCAGTCTCGCGACGCACGGGATCGAAGCTCGAGAGCACAACCGTCTCGGGCGTGTCGTCGATGACGAGGTTCACGCCGGAAACCTGCTCGAAGGTGCGGATGTTGCGGCCCTCACGGCCGATGATACGACCCTTTAGGTCATCGGAGGGGATGTGGACCGAAGTCACCGTGACCTCGGCGGTGTGGTCGGCAGCGCAGCGCTGAATGGCCAGCGAGATGATCTCCTGCGCGGTCTTGTGGCATTCGGCACGCACGCGCTGCTCGGAATCGCGGATGATGGTCGCAGCCTCGTGCGTGACCTCGCCGCGCACCTTGTCGAGCAGCTCCTTGTGAGCGTCGTCGCGCGTGAGCTCAGAGATGCGCTCGAGCTCGCTCGTCTGCTTGGCCACGAGGGCATCGAGCTCGCGGGTGCGCTTCTCGATCTGGCCGGCTTGGCTGGACAGCTGGTGCTCGCGCTTGTCGAGTGCATCGTTGCGGCGGTCGAGCGACTCCTCGCGCTGCATGACACGGTTCTCGAGCGTGCGGAGCTCGCGCTTGCGCTGCTTCTCCTCAGCCTCGGCAGCCTGCTTGCTTTGGATGATCTGCTCCTTCGCCTCGAGGAGCGCTTCTTTCTTCAGGGTCTCTGCGGCTCGCTTCGCATCGCCTATCAGGCGCTCAGCCTCTGCGTGCGCCGACTCGATCTTGGAATCGGCCTCGCGAAGGCTTCCGCTCTTAGCGCTGCGCATGGCGACCGCGGCAACAGCAGCCCCGATGATGAGGCACACGATGCCGATGACGAATTCCATGCTCAGTTCTCCTTCAATACATAGTACGCAACAGACAATGCACCGCCCGATAATCGGACGGTGCGAGACATTTGCTAGGGAATGGTCACCCCATATGAATCTGTAGACAACAAACCATCTATCTATCTCATCGATGATGAGCGCATATCACATAACAAATGACACATTTATCCTACGTTTACCTTCGAGTAATGTCAAACGAACCGAACCGGTCGACAAAAGGAGCGAAAGCGGCGTGCGCACGCGCCAATACCTGCCCTCACTTCCCCATGTCGTCCGCGCGAAGCAGGTCGCGGACAGCATCCGACGCGATGCCGTACGAGAACCCGCGCGACACCAAAAACCGTGTGAGCTTCTCGTAAGCGCGCTCTCGCGGCACCGTCTTGCGCGCCAGCAGGGCGCGCGCCCGATTCAGGTCGTCATCATCGGAGAAAAACGCATCCGGATACCCGGGAATCTCGTCGAGAGAAACCCCCTTCCGGACGAGCTCGAGCTCGATCTTGCGCCTGCCCCAACCGCGACGGATTCGCTCCTCAATGAAATACGCGGCAAATCGCGCATCGTCGACAAAGCGATGGGATCTTGCCCGTTCAAGAGCAGAAGCGATTTCCTGGTCGCGAAAGCCGTACTGCCTGAGCTTGCGACGAAGCTCGTCTTCCGCATGGTCGCGCCTCGAGAGCATCTCGGTGATCATGGCGTAGCAGACACGCTCCTCGAGCGCGTGAATCGCATCGAATGCATCGTCCACATCCAGAGGAAGCGGCAACGAATCTTGCTGTAGCAACCGGCCCACACGAACGGGCACGACGATCTGGCACACTCCGCCTGAGTCGAGTGTCACGTCAACCTCGGCAACGGGCTTTCTGCCACGCGAGGCTGCCCGAGCACGCGCAGCGGCATCGGGCAGCCTCACCTCAATGTCTATCGCCTCGCCGGTGCGCTCTACAACGTCGGCGACCATAGGCTACTCCGCTTCGCCGGCAGGAAGCGGCTCAACGACCTCGCCCGCAGGTTCGTCTTCGAACTCCAGCCCACATGCCACGCGTACGCGATGCTCGATTTCGTCCGCAAGCGCGGGGTTCTGACGCAAGAACTCCTTGGCGGCCTCCCTACCCTGTCCCAAGCGCTCGGTCTCGTACGTGTACCACGCACCGGACTTGGTCACGATGTCAAAATCCACGCCCATGTCCAGGATGGAGCCCTCTTTGGAGATGCCCGTGCCGTACATGATGTCGAATTCCGCCGTGCGAAACGGTGCCGCGACCTTGTTCTTCACGACCTTGCAGCGCACACGGCTGCCCACGATGTCCTGGCCGTTCTTGATGCTGTCGATGCGGCGGATATCGATACGTACCGAGGAGAAAAACTTTAGCGCGCGACCGCCGGTCGTGGTCTCGGGATTGCCGAACATGACGCCGATCTTCTCGCGGAGCTGATTGATGAAGATGCACGTGGTGCGCGACTTCGCAAGGGATCCGGCGAGCTTGCGGAGTGCCTGGCTCATGAGGCGCGCCTGGAGGCCCACAGACGAGTCGCCGATTTCGCCCTCGATCTCGGCACGCGGCACGAGCGCGGCAACCGAGTCGACCACGACGACGTCGATAGCGCCGGAGCGCACGAGCATATCGCAGATCTCGAGCGCCTGCTCGCCCGTATCGGGCTGAGAGATGAGGACCTCGTCGATATCCACGCCGATGCGCGCCGCGTAACCGGGATCGAGCGCGTGCTCGGCGTCGATGAATGCAACGACTCCGCCCATGCCTTGGGCCTCGGCCAAGATCTCGAGGGCAAGCGTGGTCTTACCCGAAGACTCGGGACCGTAGATCTCGATGATGCGGCCGCGGGGAACGCCACCGATGCCCAACGCGGCATCGAGAGCGAGCGCGCCGGTGGGAATCGCCTCGATCTCGAGCTCCGGACCGCCGTCGCCATAGCGCATGATGGCGCCCTTGCCGAACTTCTTCTCGATATCGGCCGTGGTGAGCTTGATCATATCGTCGCGCTCTTTGCCGTAGGTGCGCTCGTGAACGGTGCGGACCGGACCTGAACTCTTAGCCATGGATACTCCTCCTCGGGTTATTGTCCTCCCTGACTATATTCGAACAGCTGTTCGCAGTCAAGGCATATCGTAGCAATGGTGAACCCGGTGTCCCAACAACTGGCTTGCAGATGCCCACCAAAGCCCAACAACGGCCATGCATGAGTCAAACACGCCTCAAACAAAACGGGGACGCCGCCGGCACAAGAGATTGCCAGCAAACATCCCCGCAGCTCATACTACGTGTAATGCCAACGTTCAGCCCACGATATCAAAGGTCTTCAACGCACGATGCGATGAGATTGAGCGCGCAGAGCGCCGCCTGGCGGCGCACCTCGTTGCGATCCCCCAGAAAATGCACACGAATGGAATCCACGGCACCATCGCGGGCGATGCCCACGTACACGGTTCCCACGGGATTCTCGGCCGTACCGCCACCGGGCCCCGCGTATCCCGTGAGGCTCACAGCGATATCGGTGCCGAACAGCGTGCACGCACCCGAAGCCATCTCGCGCGCGACGGGATGGGAGACCTCGGTGTACTCCTCGATGGACGCATGCGCCACGCCCAACACCCGCTCCTTGATGTCGTTCACATAGGTGACGGCACCGCCGCGCAGGATATCGGACGCACCCGGAACTGCTGCGATGCTTGCCGCGACCAAGCCGGCCGTGCACGATTCGGCAGTCGACACCGTGAGCCCCTTTGCGCAGCACAGCTCGACGACCTTGGTCGCCGCGCGCTCGAGCTCCTTCGAATCGCACGTCATGGATGCGCCTCCCTCTGCACGTCCGCCTACGAGAACAGAACGTTCCTGCCGTTCCAGAAATACTGCACGCCCGACACGACCGTGAGCACCACGGCGGCGATCATGAGGATGTCGGAGATGCCGTGCAGCGCGATGGTGATGGGGCTTACGCCCGCCGAGGCCGTGAGCGCCCCGAACGCGAACGTGAACAGGTAGCAGCAGATGGACACCATGGTAACCGCGGTCTTCCACTTGCCGAGCTTGTCGGCCGCGATGACCACGCCGTTGGCGCTCGCTACCATGCGCAGCGCCGACACGAGAAACTCGCGTACGAGGATGATGAAAACGAACCACAGATTCACGTAGCCGATGTCCATGAGCAGCAGCAACGCCGAGAACACGAGCAGCTTATCGGCGATGGGATCGAGGAACTTGCCGAAATCGGTGATCTCGTTGCGCGAGCGCGCAAGGTAGCCGTCGACCTTGTCGGTAAGGCTCAAGATCACATAGAGCGCGAAGGCGGCAAACGCCAACCCGACCGACACCTGGCCGGAGCCGTTGTGGTACGAAAGGTCCGACAGGACCATGAAGACCGGGATGAACACAATGCGGACGCAGGTAACGATATTCGCCGGCGTCCACACGCTCGTCACTCCCCCGCGCTTGCCAGATGAAGCCATGATGCTTGCTCCTCACTATTCCACCACGTGACCGATGAGCTCGTAACAGAAGCTATCGGTAAACTCGACCTTCAGGATATCACCGACGCCCGCCTCGTCGATATCCAGATGCACGGCGCCGTCGCAATCAGGCGCCTGGAACCAGGCGTGACCGATGAGTTCGGGGCCGTCCTCGGTCTCCTCGATGCCGTCGACGATGACCTCGGCAACTTCGCCCACATGGGCCGCAGTCGCAGCGAAACCCAGCGACTCGGCGAGGTCCATCGCCGCCTGCGTGCGCTCGAGCTTCAGCTCCTCGTCAATCTGGCCATCCATCTTGGCGGCACGGGTACCATCCTCGCGCGAGTAGGCGAACACGCTCGTGTAGTCAAAGCCTGTGCGGTCCATGAACGCGAGCATGGCCTCGTGCTCATCATCGGTCTCGCCCGGGAAGGCCACCAGGTACGTCGTGCGGATGACCATGCCCGGAATCTCGCGGCGCAGGCGGGCGAAGAGCTCATCGAGCTCCTCTTCGGAACCCGAGCGGTTCATGGCGTCGAGCACGCGCGCGCTGCAGTGCTGAACGGGGATGTCGATATAGGGAAGCACCTCGGGCGTATCGCGGATGGCCGAAATGAGCTCGTCGGTCATGCCCTCGGGCTGGAGGTAGAGCACGCGCACCCACACGTGCTCGGGACGCACGGCCTCGGCAACCGCAACAAGCAGCTGCGCGAGGTTATGCGGGCCCTCGGACTCTTCAGGAAGGTCCTGGCCCCAAATACCCGTGTCCTGACCGATGAGCACAAGCTCGCGCACGCCGCCGGCCACCAGATCGCGTGCCTCGTCGATAATCGAGGACGCCGAGCGCGAATGGTACCTGCCGCGGATGTAGGGAATGGCGCAGAAGCTGCAGAATCGGTCGCAGCCATCGGAGATCTTGAGGTAGGCGACGGAGCCTTCGACTGTACGCTTGATCTGCGGGATATGCGCGGGGACAGCGCGCTCCACGCCCAGCAGGCTATCGACGACGCCCACGATCCCGTCCTCCTCGTCCGCACGGACGAAAGCGGCCACCTCGGGCAGCTCGTCCGGCAGGTCATCACCGTAGCGAGAAGGCACGCAGCCGCACATCACGATGGGCACCGAGCGCACGCCGCTCGCCACCTCATCTGCCAACTCGAGCGTCGTTTCGATGCTCTCGGAAGTCGCCGACGCCAAAAACGAGCAGGTGTTGATGATCACAAGGTCGGCGCTCTCGACATCGGAAGCCTCGTCATAGCCCGCTGCGGAGAGCAACGAGCGCATACGGTCCGTATCGACCTCGTTCTTCGCGCAACCGAGCGTGATGAACAGGAGCGAACGAGTAGAAGAATCCATGGGCACAGGGCTTTCTATAACGAATGCGATACGTTAGCGATAGTTGGTGAACTGCAGCGGCTGACCGTAGTCCTGGTCGCGCAGGAACTGGATGACCTGCTGCAAGGCGTCCTTGGACGGAGAGGACACGCGAAGCTTATCGGACTCGATGGTGACCTTCACCTTAATCTTCGTGTCCTTGACGTCCTTGTTGATCTTCTTGGCGGTCGCCTGGTCGATGCCCTCGACGATATGGCCGAGCACGCGGACCGTACCGCCCGATGCCGCCTGGGGGGCATCCCACTTCACAGCCTTGAGGTCGATGCCGCGCTTGATGAGCTTGGTGTTGAACAGGTCGATGATCTGGCGCGAGACGAAATCGGCCGGCGCGTTGACGGTCACGAGCTTGTCACCCTTGGAAAGCTCGATGGTCGCACCGGAGTCCTTGAGGTCGTAGCGCTGGGAGATCTCTCGAGCGGCCTGCTGGTAGGCGTTGTCGACCTCCTGCATGTCGACCTGAGAGACAACGTCGAAGCTGGAATCCTTAGCCATTGCGGCTCCTTTCGCATGCAGCGGCTACTCCGTGGTGTCGCCGCTCTCGTCGGTTTGGGTGTCATCGGTGGTATCGGTGCCGTCGGTTGCCTCGCCGTCCTTGGCGGTGTCGTCGGTTTGCGGCTGCGGAACGGAGATGGAGACGCGCCCGATGCCGGAGGTCCGGGTATCCCAGTCCACCGTCTCGCCGTTTTCCGTCACGTGGACATCACCCGGATGGTCGACCGTGATCTCAATCGACTCGGTGGGGCGGAACTCTTTCTCGAAGGGGCCGGCGGTCTGGGCGCCGTACACCACCTGGCCATCGACCTTAATCTCGATCCACGAGGTAACCTTGTCGTCAACGGATACGGCGACAACGGTCTCGACCGGCTCCGCCGGCTGGTCGGCATTCTCGCCGTCCTGGATATCGTCACCCTCGCCGGTGGTATCCTCGCCATCCGCCGTGGCGTCAGCGTCGGCGTCGGTAGCATCAGCGTCCGTGTTGTCCCCATCGGTCGTATCGTCCGTGGTGTCCGTACCATCCGTTGTATCGTCACCCTCAGCGGTATCGTCCGCAGCAGACGTATCGCCCGTTGTGACATCCTGCACCACAGGCGAGCTTGCCGGCGTCGTATCGGAGCCCTGCGGAGCCGAGGAGCTGCACCCGCGCACAAGCAGGAAGATGATGAGGATGAGCACCACGACGATCGCTGCGATGCCGCCCATCAAGAAACGCGGGTCGAGGCTCGCCAGTCCCGAAGGGGCAGAACCGCGCCGTGCGCCCACGCGGGCGCCCGCACCGCGTCCACCACGGGAAGGGTTCTGAGACCTGCCGCGATTGGGCGCGCCATACCCCGGACGACCGCTCCCCCGGCCACGGAGGTTCAAGTTCCTTGTTTCTGCGGGGTCAGAGGACGGGGGGCCCATGCGCACCGTGCGGTCGGCGGCAGGACGGGCAGAACCCAGCGTCCCGCGATTGTGGTAGTGATCATCGGCATAGGACGGGCCGATCGGGCGCATATCCGTTCCCGTGTTCTGCAGGTTCGCCGCGCGGCGCTCGCTTTCCGCCACGCGCAGCGACTGGTGCCCCGTCGTGGAATCGGACACATAGCCCGCCTGCTGGGGGCGCTGCCCGTAGCGCGAGCTGGAGGGTGGATCCACCATAAGGTAGCGCCCGCTTGTGCTCACGCTGCGCGGGACGGGGTTCGTCGCGCCTTCGGTGAACTGGCTTCCCGAAGCGCTTCCGCCGCGCTCGTAGATGTACAGCTCGTCGAAGTACGCGTTGACGACCTCGCGGGGATTCAGCCCCAAATAGCGGGCGTAGCTTGCGATCATGCCTTGCGCGTAGCCGCGCGGCGGCATGGAGGCGAAGTTGCCCGTCTCGAAAAACTCAATGATCTGCGGGCGAATTTTGATGACGTTTGCCACCTGCTGGATCGACATGCCCAACTCGCGGCGACGATTGAGCAGCATCTCGCCAAAACGACTAGCCATCAGAACCCTCCAAACTCGTCCTCGACGGCCATGCGAGCCTCGACGGCTTCAAGCTCGGCCAATCCTTCTTCATCCAAGAGGACTTCGCGCGGCTTGGATCCGTCCGGCGGACCGACCACGCCCTTTTCCTCGAGCATATCCATAATACGGCCGGCGCGCGCATAGCCCACCTTCAGGCGGCGCTGCAGACCAGAGGTTGAACCCAGCTGGGACTCCACGACGATGCGCGCGGCCTCCCACACGAGTGGGTCATCGTCGCCCGCCTCGTGCGAAGCGCCGCCTCCGCCGCCTCCGCCCATGGTTGCAGGGGCCACCGCGGAGAGAATCTCCTCGTGGTAGTCGGCAGGGCTTTGCTCCTTCACGAACTCCACGACGCTGAAGATCTCCTCGTCGGAGACGTAGCAGCCCTGGATGCGCTTGGGCTTGCCCCAGTCGACGCGGCTGAACAGCATGTCGCCCTGGCCGATGAGCTTCTCGGCACCCGTTTGGTCGAGGATGACGCGGCTGTCGATGCCCGTGGCAACCGTGAGGCCGATGCGGTTGGTGATGTTCGCCTTGATGAGGCCCGTCACGACGTTGGAGCTCGGGCGCTGCGTGGCCACGATCATGTGGATACCGGCCGCGCGGCCGAGCTGCGCGATGCGCACGATGGACGCCTCGACGTCCTTGCCCGCGACCATCATGAGGTCGGAAAGCTCGTCGATCACGATGACGAGGTAGGGCATCTTCGCCGGCGGGTTGTCGTACTTCTCGAACTCGCCTGCGGCCTGTTTCTCGTTGAAAGTCGAGATCTTGCGCACGCCGATGCGCTCGAAGATCTTCAGGCGGCGCTCCATCTCGGACACGGCCCACTGCAGCGCGCTCGCCGCCTGCTTGGGCTCGGTGACCACCGGCACGTACAGGTGCGGCAGACCGTCGTAGGGCGCGAACTCAACGCGCTTGGGGTCGACCATGATGAGGCGAACGTCCTCGGGGAACGTGCGCATGAGCAGGCTCATGAGGATAGAGCTGATGACGACCGACTTACCCGAACCGGTGGTGCCGGCGATGAGCAGGTGGGGCATCTTGGCGAGGTCCGCCACCATGGGCTGGCCCTCCGCGTCGCGGCCGAGCGCGAACTCGAGCGGGCCGCCCTGGACGTAGGGCAGGATGTCGCCGAACGCGACCGTTTGGCGCGTGCGGTTGGGGATCTCGATGCCCACGAGCGACGTGCCCGGAATGGGCGCGAAGATGCGCACGGAGTCCGTCGCGAGCGACAGCGCGATGTCGTCTTCCAGGTTGGTGATGCGGCTCACGCGCTCGCCCTCGCCCGGCTGCACCTTGAACGTGGTGACCGTGGGGCCGGCGATCCAGCCGACGACGCGCGAGTGCAGGCCGAACTCCTGAAGCGTCGCCTGCAGGCCCTCAGCCGTCTGCTCGAGCTCCTTGCTGGAGCTGGTGCTTGCCGAGGCCGCCGGGTTGTGGCGCAGCATCGAGATGGGCGGCAGCTGGCGGCCCTCCTCTTCCTCCACGCCGGGCGCGGCACATGCCACCGGAGCGGGTGCGGGCTTGGCAGGCTTCTTGGAACTTGCGGGCTGCTGCGTTGCTGCCTGCGGCTTTGCGCCAGCAACAGCGGCGCCAGCAGCGGCAGCACCGGCGGCAGCGGCGGGCTTGAGGAAGCTCGGGATGGGACGGCCCTGAATCGGCATCTCGGCTGCCGCCTCGGGGGCAGCTTTCGCCTTGGCAGCTCCACGACGCTTCGCGGGCGCGGCCTTCTGCTCGGGAGCGGGATTCCAGGGAAGCTCGTCCTCCTGGCCCTCCGCCCCGACGACGGTGCTGCCGCCCCGTCCGCGCGCCCTCGATGTCATCTCGGATGCGTCCTCGCAGCTCAGCTCAATGGCCGATGAAGCGGGGGAGGGCATGGGGTCCACCTCCGCAACGTCTGCGGCGTCGCGCTCCTTCACCGGGATGAGCGTCGTCTTTGCCTGCTCGGCACGAACCTGGGCAGAGAGGTCCACGAACGGGTCCTCTTCGACATCAGGCTCGTCCTCGCGGTCGAGCAACGTGGTTGCACGATTACCCAAATAGGTCGTCTCGGCCGAGCCGTCGTCGTCGAACAGATGCGGTTGCACGGGTTGCTGGGTGGCAGCGCGCTGCGGCACCACGGGCTCCCGCATGCCCTCGTCGCCCCACGGGCGCTCGTTCACGTCGACCTGACGGCGGCGCGCAAGGCGCTCGGCGCGCTCGATGGCGCTGCGCGCGAAGTCGCTCACCGAGAAGCCGACGATGATGAGGCCGAGGAGCACCACGCCCACCAGCACGACGTAGGAGATAGTCTTGCCCAGCGCCGCGAGCAGGACGCTGGCGATGAAGGCACCCAGGTATCCGCCGGTTGCGGAAAGGTTTTGCGGCTCGAAGAGCGGAGCGGAGGAACCGTCAGCCCCCGCGCACGAAAGCGAGAGCATAGCGACTACGGCGCAGAAGATGAGCACGGCGCCCGCCCCGGTGCGCGCAGACACCGGCAGGGTGCCGCGCAAAAACAGCAGGGCCGCTCCGGCGAGCATGCACAGCGGCAAGACGTAGGCACCCAGGCCGAAGCCCAGGTGATAGAAGCCGGCGATAGCGCTGGTGACAGGCGCCGTCGAAGGCGAGACGACCGCGATGAACGAGGCGACCGCCACGATGGCCAGCACGACGCCAGCTATGTCACGGCCCGATCCGTTCTCGAGCAGCGGCGCGACCTCGATGTCGCTCCCCTTCTCGCGCGCCGCGTTGGCGCGCAGGGCCGCAGCGGAAGCGCCGCCCTGGCCCTTGCCGCGACCGCGTGCAGCGCCCTTCTTCGCACCTTGGGCGCCCTTTGCTCCCTTGTTGCCCGCAGCCGCCACGCTAGACCTCCATGACGACCGGAATGATCATCGGGCGCGTGTGCGTGCGATTCCAGATGAAGTTGGACAGCGAGTCGCGCACGGCCTTGCGCAGCGCGTCGGTACCGCTGCTGGTGAAGTTGAACGAGCCCTTCTCGATCATCTTCATGATGGCAGCGGAGGCATCGGCCGAGAACTCGTCGTCGATGGTGAACGACACGCCGCGGCCCGAGAACTCGATGGCGTCGATGCGCTTGCGCTTGAGCGAGACGATGGCGACGGCGGTGACCATGCCGTCGTTCGCGAGCTTCTGGCGATCGCGCAGGACGATGGGGTCGGTGTCGCCGATGCGCAGGCCGTCGACGTAAACCACGCCGGACTCCACCGACGGGCCGCGCTTGACCTGGCCGGAGCGCATCTCGAGCGAATCGCCGTTATCGAGGATGAAGATGTGGTCGTTGGGGATGCCCACCTTGCGCGCGAGCTCGGCGTGGGCGCGCAGGTGCACGGCCTCGCCGTGGACGGGCATGAAGTAGCTCGGACGCGTCATGGCGAGCATGAGCTTGAGCTCCTCTTGACTACCATGGCCGGATACGTGCACGAGCGTGCGGTTCTTGTCGTAGACGTCACAGCCGATCTTCGCGAGGCTGTTCACCACCTGCTGGACGCCCTTCTCGTTGCCGGGGATGGGCGTTGCGGAGATGATGACGGTGTCGCCGTCGTGCATGGAAAGCGTCTTGTGCTCGCCGTTGGCCATGCGCGAGAGCGCCGAAAGCGGCTCGCCCTGCGAACCGGTGCACATGACGACGATCTGGTCCTCCGGGATGTTGTTGATCTCGTAGGCGTCGATGATGTCCTCTTCGGGGATGTCGAGATAGCCGAGCTCGCGCGCGACGCGGGTGTTCGTGAGCATAGAGCGACCGGTTACCACGATCTTGCGGTGGCAGCGGCGCGCGGCGTCACAGATCTGCTGGAGGCGGTGGATGTGGCTCGAGAAGCTCGCCACGAACACGCGGCCGGGCGCGTTCTTGATGGCGGCGTAGAGCGACGGGCCGACCTCGGCCTCGGACTTGGTGAAGCCCGGGCGGTTGGCGTTCGTGGAGTCGGACATGAGCAGGTCGATGCCCTGCTTGGCGAAGCGGCTGATGGCGCCGTAGTCCGGCGTCACACCGTCGATGGGCGTCTGGTCGAGCTTGAAGTCGCCCGTGTGGAGCACCGTGCCCTGCGGCGTGCGGATGAAGACGCCCAGCGCACCGGGGATGGAGTGCGTCATGGAGAAGAAATCGAGCTGGATGCAGCCCAGGTTCACATGGCTGCCGCCCGTGACCTCGCGGAACTTCGGCGCGCGGATGCGGAACTCGCTGAGCTTGCCCTCGATGAAGCCGAGCGTGAGCTTGCTGGAGAAGATGGGCACCTTGTTGTTGAGGTCCTGCAGCAAATACGGCAGCGAACCGGTGTGGTCCTCGTGGCCGTGGGTGACCACGATGCCGCGGAGCTTGTCCTCGTGCTCAAGGACGTAGGTGTAATCGGGCAGCACCAGGTCGATGCCGGGCTGCGTGTCGTCGGGGAACATAAGGCCGGCGTCGACGAGAACCATGTCGTCTCCGCACTCGAAGACGGTCATGTTCTTGCCGATGCCGTCAAGGCCGCCCAAGGGAATGATCTTGAGCGGCGCGGGCTTCTTCTTGGTTGTTGCCATGTTGAGCGGAAAATCCTTTCTTGTGTACCTCTATTCAAAACGGCGGTCGCGCCGCCGTGACGTTCATATCGCGCCGCGCGTGAGATGCGGGCGAATCACAGTGATAGTTGATTGTACCAACAAGCGAAAGGATATAACCTTACCCAAATCTATCCCTACACGAACAGCGTAATCGCCACATGTGGACGCACTTCTCCCCTGGGGAGAAGTGCGTCATCCAAATGGGGGCAGGTCACTTTTGGTCGACACATGTCGACAAAAAATGACCTGCCCCCATTTGGCGATTTAGCGCGATGGTGACTTGTAGGTCGAGTACTCAGTCAGCGAGGCTGCCCCAGGCGCCCGAGATCGCCGCGAAGCGAGGCGGCATAGGCCTTCGGGCCATGCCGCCGAAGCTGAACGGCGAGGTCGGGCGCCTGGGGCAGCCGCAGCGTCGAGCAGTTCCGCGGTTCGGTAGAACCGCGGAACCTACTTATCCCTCGTGGTGACGGCGCGGGGTGCGGCCGCCGTTGTCGCCGGGGGTGCGACGGCTGCGGCCGCCCTCCCCGTGCTCACGGCGCGGACGACCGGGGCGGTCGGAGCGCTCACGACGGGCGCGGCCGCCAAAGCCGTTGCCGGCACCCTCACCGGAGCCGGAACCAGCCGGCGCCTCGGGCTTGTCGAGGCGGTCAAGCGAGATCTTGCCGCGCTCGTCAACCTCGATGACCTTGACCTTGACCTCGTCGCCGACGTTCAGCACGTCCTCGACCTTATCGATGCGGCCCTGGGCGACACGGGAGATGTGCAGCAGACCGTCCTTGCCGGGCAGCAGGTTCACGAAGGCACCGAAGGGCTGGATGGAGACGACACGACCGGTGTACTCCTCCCCCACCTCGGGGACCTTGACGATGAGCTGGATGCGCTCGACAGCAGCGTCGACGGAATCGCCCACGCCGCCCACGAACACGGTGCCGTCCTCGTGGATGTCGATGGAGGCGCCGGTCTCGTCCTGAATGCCGCGGATGGTCTCGCCGCCCTTGCCGATGACGTCGCGGATGTTCTCGACCGGGATGGTGATCGAGGTGATGCGCGGCGCGGTGTCGCGCGTGGCCTCACGCGGCGCAGGGATGACGTCGAGCATCTTGCCCAGGATGAACGCGCGGCCGGCCTTGGCCTGCTCGAGCGCAGAGCGCAGGATGTCGAAGGTGAGGCCGGTGGCCTTGTTGTCCATCTGGAGCGCCGTGATGCCGCGCTCGGTACCGGTCACCTTGAAGTCCATGTCGCCCAGGAAGTCCTCGATGCCCTGGATGTCGGACAAAACGACGGTCTTGCCCTCCTCCTGGATGAGGCCCATGGCGATGCCGGACACGGGGCGCTTCAGCGGCACGCCGCCGTCCATGAGCGCAAGCGTGCTCGCGCAGGTGGACGCCATGGACGAGGAGCCGTTGGACTCCATGACCTCGGAGACGACGCGGATGGCGTAGGGGAACTCCACCTCATCGGGCAGCACGGGCAGAAGCGCGCGCTCCGCGAGGTTGCCGTGGCCGATCTCGCGGCGCTTCGGGGAACCCATGCGGCCGGTCTCGCCGGTGCAGAACGGCGGGAAGTTGTACTGGTGCATGTAGCGCTTACCCTCGACCGGCTCGATGGTATCCAGGCGCTGGCCCTCGTTCAGCATACCGAGCGAAAGCACGGAGAGCACCTGGGTCTGGCCGCGCTGGAACAGGCCGGAGCCGTGCACGAGCGGCAGGTAGGAATCCTTCACCATGATGGGGCGAATCTCGTCGGCGGCACGACCGTCGACGCGCTCGCCCGTCTCGACGACCATGGTGCGCATGGCCTTCTTCTCGAGCTTCTTGAGGTTCACCGGAATCTCGCGCTCCCACTCGAGCTGCTCCTCCTCGGTGAACTCTGCGCGGATGCGCTCCTTCAGCTCCTCGACGTGGGCGATACGCGAAAGCTTGTCGGCGTCGGAAAGTGCGGCGTACATCTCGTCGTAGTGGGCGAAGATGCGCTCCTCGACCTCCGGCACGGGCTGGTCGAGGATGTACTCCTTGGGCTCGATGGGGCCGTTAACGCGCTCCCACTCCTCGACGAAGGCGAGCTGGGCGTCGCAGAAGGCACCGATGGCCTCCTGGCCGAACTGCATGGCGGCCAGCATGTCCTCCTCGGTCACCTCGTTGGCGCCGGCCTCCACCATGGAGATGAAGTCGCGGGTGCCCGCGAGCTCCAGGTCGAGGTCGGAGTTCTCGCGCTCCTCATAGGTGGGGTTGACGATGAACTCGCCGGTCTCGACGTTGCGGCCGATGCGCACGCACGCGAGCGGGCCCTCAAAGGGCACGCCGCCGAGCGTGAGGGAAAGCGAGGCACCCATGGTGCAGATGACGTCGATGGGGTTCTTCTGGTCGGCCACGAGCGAGGTCGCCACGATCTGGACCTCGTTGCGGAAGCCGTCCGGGAAGCTCGGACGGATAGGGCGGTCGATCATGCGCGCGGTGAGCGTAGCCTTCTCGCTGGGACGGCCCTCGCGCTTGAGGTAGCCGCCGGGGATGCGGCCCGCGGCGTACATCTTCTCGTTGAAGTCGACGGTCAGCGGGAAGAAGTCGTAGTTCTTGCGCTCCTTGGACACGACCACCGTGACGAGCGCGGTGGTGTCGCCCTGCTTGACCAGCGCGGCGCCGGTGGCCTGCTTGGCGAGCTCGCCGGACTCGAGGGTGTAGGTCTTGCCGTACAGCTCAAAGGTTTTCGAAACGAGTGACATTTTTCTCCTTCATCTCCGTACGCCCCATTGCGTACGGGCCTCGATAGGGCCTGCGGTTTGCCCCGCAGGCGGTGTAGAGGACGCGATTGCGGCCCCTTACATGAAAAGGAGCCCCCGCGGGGGCTCCTGCATGCACAATGTGTTACTGGATGTTGTCGCGGATGCCGAGCTCCTTGATGAGAGCACGGTACTCGAAGATGTCGTGCTTCTTGATGTAGGAAAGCAGGCGGCGACGACGACCGACGAGCATGAGCAGACCGCGGCGGGTGTGGAAGTCCTTCTGGTGGGTCTTCATGTGCTCGGTGAGCTCACGGATGCGCTCGGTGAGGATGGCAACCTGAACCTTGGGGTTGCCGGTGTCGACGGGGCTGTTGCCAAACTGCGCGGTGAGCTCGGCCTTGCGCTCCTTGGAGATGGTCATGGTTACACCTTTCTCTAAACGTACGCCCAGCACTGGGAAGCCGCCGGTGCAGCGAGCATCTAAGTGCGGGTATCCAACAGCTGCTAATAGTACCACAGCCCCCGGCGTTCACGAGAACTGCACGCAGATTGGCGTCTCTGGGGACGGGGGTGCCAAACGCCACTTTGGCGTGCGTGGGGGTGAGGGAGGCCACTTTGGCGCGCGCGGGGACAGGTCCCCCCCCCTGGCGAGCGCTCCCCCTTAAAGTTTGGGGACAGGCCCCAAACTTGCATGCGAAGGAATCACTCGCTTAGCAATAGAAATGAGCAGAGCCGAAATACTCAACCCACTTTTCAATAATCTCAGCAGAACGCGCTTCGATAATGCGCATGATGTTGCGAAGCGTGCGAGCGGGAATGTGCGAGTTGTTATTGCAGAGATACGTCTTCCCTGCTTTCGTTATCCAAATCTTAGTCGATTGAGCTGTCGGACAGCCTTCGGACACGTGAACATGCACCGGCTCGAGGGGATCGCCTTCATTGGTCCAGAAATAACCCAATAGGAACCGATTTTAAAAACCTGCGGCATGTTCGAATCCCCCATCAGCAGCGAACTCCAGGATGAGATTGGAAGTGGAATCGACAACATCCCTCAGATATGCGAGTTCATCATCGGTAAAGCCGTAATTGTCCTTCCAAACGCCCTCAGGAAGATAGCAGGTCACATGGTGGAAGCAGTCCTTGGCATCTGCCTTCTCGATATAGACCTTCACCCTTCCACTTGAGTCCATATCGGAGTGAACGATCTCAGTTCCGTCGTTGAGGGTCATAAACGGGTACATCATGCCCTAATCCCCTTTCAAGAGGCATCATCCTCGACACCCAGTGTAAATCATGCAAGTTTGGGGATAGGCCCCAAACTTTCACGAGAGGGGGATGTAGCGCCGAGCAGCGATAGGCGTCGTAACGATGCCGATGACCACCCAGACAACTATGCCAGGCAGGGAGGCGGACCATTCACCGAGTGCGATTTCCGTGATGACGCCGATGAGATTGGGCAGCAGGCCTGTGAAGCCGACAAGCGCCACAGCAAGCAGCCAGGTGTCTTTTGCCGTCCAGGTCGCTTCGGTGGGATACCCCGAAGCGTTCAACGAGAACAGCCACTGTTTGACCGCGCGATACGCGCGATACACGAGCACGTAGCCGTAAATGACGCAGATGAGGGAAACGATTAAAAGCAAAACCAGGAAGCCCGGCACCTGAAATGCACCGAGTATATCCTCCCGCTCGAGCGCATCGAACGCGATGCATGCAGCGATCACGCAGATGATCGTCACCACCACGCTGAGAACGAGCTCGAACCGCAAACACTTGAAAATCGCCGCACGTGGGGCCTCTCCCAGAGCGCGCCAATACCGCTTGATGGCCTCCATGTCCGCTCCTCCCCTATGGGTTTGCCTTATAGGAAGTATTTCATGGAAGAAGCCTGCCGCCACACGGCGAGCGAACAATCCGCGAACGGCACGATTCCGCAGGCCGCGGGAAAATGGGGACAGGCACTTTTTTCCCACCTCGGTGGGAAAAAAGTGCCTGTCCCCATTTTCCCGCGGCCGGGAGGTTGGTCCCGACCGCGGCTCACACGACATGAACTGGTATTGTCCTCGCAGCTAGAGCAGCAGGAAGTACAGCAGGAACGCGAGGCCGGCGACCCACATGAGCGGGCGCACGTACATGGCGCGGCGCGTGACCACGGCGACGACGATATAGGTGATGAAGCCGAGGCCGATGCCGTTGGAGATCGAATAGGTGAACGGAACGCCGGCGATGATCATGAACGTCGGGAAGCCCTCGAGCACGTCGTTCCACTTGACCATCACGGCGTCGCCCATCATGAGGAAGCCGACGAACACGAGCGCGCCGCAGGTCGCAGCGGAGCTGATGCACGAGATGAGCGGCGACAGGAACGCGGCCAGGATGAACAGGATGCCGGTGAAGACAGAGGTCAGACCGGTGCGGCCACCGTCAGCGGCGCCCGAAGCGGACTCGACGAACGTCGTGATGGACGAAGCGCCCATGAGGCCACCCACGGCAGCGGCGGCGGAGTCGACGACGAGGATCGGCTTGATGTCCTCGACCTTGCCGTCCTCGGTCAGGAACTCACCCTGCTTGGCCACGGCCATGGCGGTACCCATAGTGTCGAAGAAGTCGCTCATCATGAGCGAGAAGGCGAACAGCAGGATCGTGGGGGTGGTGATCGCTTTGACGAGGCCCATCACGCCGTCTGCGTCGTTCATGAACGGCGCGCCGAACGTCGAGAAGTCGAGCGGGGCGACAACGCCCGTGGGCGGCTGCACGACGCCCAGCGGAACGCCGCACAGCGCGGCGACGAGGATGCCCCACAGAAGCGCGCCCTTGACGTTCATGGAATAGAGCACGACCGTCGCCACGATGGAGATGGTGCCCACCAGGAAGGTCGGATCGGTCACGTCGCCAAGCGACACGAGCGTATCGGGGTTGGCCAGGATGATGCCGCCGTCCTTGAGGCCGATCATCGCGATAAACAGGCCGAGGCCGATGGAGATGCCGCGGCGCAGCGACACCGGGATGGCCTCCATGATGGCCTCGCGCAGGCCGCAGAGCACGAGCAGCAGAATGGCGATGCCCTCGATGAGGACGACGGCCATGGCGGTCTGCCAGCCGAGGCCCATCGCGCCGCACAGCGTGTAGGCGACGATGGAGTTGATGCCCATGCCCGAGGCGCACGCGAGCGGACGGTTAGCGAAGATGCCCATCGCGATGGTCATGATGCCGGCGCCCACGCAGGTGGCGGTCACCGCCGCGGTGACGGGCACGCCGCCCGCCTCCAGGATGAGCGGGTTCACCACGATGATGTAGGCCATCGCCAAAAACGTGGTGATTCCCGCGCGCAGCTCGGTTGCCACCGAGGAGCCGCGCTCGCCGAGTTTGAAGAATTGTTCCATATCCCTCTTCCCTCCCAATAAGAGATGCGCCCGATTGGACGCACTTGGCACTGTAGCACGTCCGCGGGAAAATGGGGACAGGCACTATTTTCCCGCTATCGCACGGCCGACCACGGAAGAGCTGATGCCGCACAGGCTTTCTATCTGCCTGTAGCTCAGGCCTCCGGCGCTCAATGCCCGGATCACATCGTTTCGTGCTGGTGCTCGCAACGTACGCACCCCGTCCAAGGACGTCCCGAAACGCCCTGCAACGGCGACTGCCAAGCGCCGGGCCTCGTCGTCCGGCAGATACCTGCCGCCCTCGAAGGCATAGGTGCAACGGTCTCGATCGGCGATGAAACTTGCGAACTGTTCTGTGCCCCCGAGCATATCGAGCACGGTCGACGTATCCGTGAGGGAGGGCTCCCCCACGTACTCGGAGTAAGAGCTCCACCGGTAAACGTTGGTTGAGCAGATGCCTGCGTTGGCGGGGTTGTTGAGGATGTAGCGAACGCATTCCAGCAGGCGCTCGTCGGATTCAATGGGGTCGCTGAAGAACCTCCCCTGGAAGAGGTGTCCCCCGCGCCCGTGACGGGCGTTCAGGTAGGAGGCATACCCGCCGAGGACTTTGTGCATGAAGTCGCTCAGCCGATCGTCCGCATCGTCGAGCAACAGGTGCACATGGTTGCCCATCAGGCACCACGCGACGATGCGCATGCCGAATTCCCGCTTGGCGCGATCGAGGAGATCCAGGAACTTCAGCCGGTCGGCATCGTCCTTGAAGATCGCCTGCTTGTTGTTGCCTCGATTCACCACATGGTAGAACCCGGTCTCTGAACGTTTTCTTGCGGTTCTCATGTCACACCCTCTTCTTTCTCGACACGGGTCCCAAAAGGCCGGATGGCCGCACAAAACCGACCCTGGGGATCCCAGGTGTGAGCGGAAGAGGGTTGGATTCTTATGCCCGCCCTGCGGATGCGCTAAACCGCATACGGTGGGAAAATAGGGACAGTCCCTATTTTCCCAGTTGCGATGCAAGGGCTCGAGTTGTTGCAACCACTCGGATAAGAGCGATGAGGGGAATGACGGCCATCCAAATGTGTGGGCCGTTGAGAGCACCGACGACCAGGAGCAAAATGAGCTGCGGAAAACACGCCACGTTCGAAATGGCAATCGGTGCCATAACCTTCAGCGTAGAGGCCCCGAGCGCCGGCGCGTCAGCGTTCACTCCGTACCGCGCCATCCAGCCGATTACCATCCGCCGTGCGGGCCGGGCAAGCACGGTCGTCACGATGCAGCTTATGACAATAAGCACGAGCAACGCAATCAGTAGCATTCCTCCCGTTCCGTCCCAGGGGAGGTGGCCCGCATCGAGCGCCCACAGCAGTGCGATGTCGAGCGCGCCCAGTATCACCGCTGAGGCAGCACCGAACAGCATGGCTTAATGAGAGCCCGGCGCAATTCCCTATCGAGCGCTCGCCACACGCGCGCAAACAACGACATCGCACCCCCTTTCATTGGGAAAAAAGTGCCTGTCCCCATTTTCCCAAAAAAGCCGCGGCCGGGAACTGGTCCCAGCCGCGGCAAGTGGGAAAAAAGGGACTGTCCCTATTTTCCCATGGACCAGGCGGTGTGGTCGGTGTGGAGGAGCTCTTCGGCGCGCTCGGAGAGCGGATGCTCCAGGTAGTCGTCGTAGACGAGCTTCACGCTGGGGTTCTCGTGGCTGAAGCGGATCGGCGCCTCGGCGTCGAGACCCCACAGCACGTCGCCGCGCTCGCCGGCGAGCTCGCGGCCGTCGTGGATGGGCTGACCGCCGCCACCCACGCAGCCGCCGGGGCAGGCCATGATCTCGACGAAGTCGTACTCGACCTCGCCGGCGCGCAGGGCCTCGATGAGCTTATGGGCGTTGCCCAAGCCGTGCGCCACGGCCACGCGCAGGGGTGTCCCGGCCAAATCGAAGGTCTTCTCTTTCCAGCCGTCCAGACCGCGCACGCCGCTGAAGGCATCCGGGTCGGGGTTCTCGCCCGTCGCCAGGAAGTAGGCGGAGCGCAGCGCCGCGTCCATGACGCCACCGGTCGCGCCGAAGATGACGGCAGCACCGGTACCCACGCCAAGCGGCTGGTCGAGCTCCTGCTCGGGCAGGGTCGTCGCGTCGATGTGCGACGCGCGAATCATGCGGTCGACCTCGCGCACGGTAAGGACGACGTCCACGTCGGGGTCGCCGTTCTCCCCCACCATCGTGGGCAGCGCGGCTTCGGACTTCTTGGCCACACACGGCATGATGGACACGCTGAAGATCTTCGACGGGTCCACGCCGAGCGCGTCGGCGTAGTAGGTCTTGGCCACAGCGCCGAACATCTGCTGCGGCGACTTGGAGGTGGACACCTGGTCGAGCATGTCGGGGTAATGCGACTTGACGTAGCGAATCCAGCCCGGGCAGCAGGAGGTGAACATGGGGAACTTGATGTTTTCGCCGCCGGGCTCGCCGGCCTTCTTGATGCGCTCGAGCAGCTCGGAGCCCTCTTCCATGATGGTGAGGTCGGCCGAGAAATTGGTATCGAATACGTAGTCGAAGCCCATCATGCGCAGGACACTCGCCAGGCGCTTGACCGTCGCGTCCTCGTGCGCGAGGCCCAGGCTCTCGCCCCAGGAGGTGCGCACTGCGGGCGCCACCTGCACAAGACAGATCTTATCGGGGTCGCCCAGGGCGTCGAAGACGCGCTCGGTGTCGTCACGGGCGCGCAGGGCGCCGGTCGGACAATGGGTGATGCACTGGCCGCACAGGGCGCAGTCGGTCTCGGACAGCTTCTTGCCGCCGGCGACGTTCACCACGGTGTGGCTCGCGCGGCTCGTGAGGTCCCACACACCCGTCGCCTGGACCTTCTCGCAAATCTGGATGCAGCGCAGGCACTTGATGCACTTGTCGTTGTTGCGAATGAGCGGGAAGGTGGGGTCGGAGCGGAAGCCCTCGAGATGCTTGGAAAACGGCAGGTCGGTGATGCCAAGGTCGTTGGCGAGCGACTGCAGCGAGCAGTTGCCCGAACGCGTGCAGCTCGTGCACTCGGAGTCATGCTGCGACAGCAGGAACTCCACGTTCGTCTTGCGCGCGACGCGGGCCTTTTGGCTGTTGGTGTGCACGACCATGCCGTCGAGCACGTAGTTGTTGCAAGCGGCGACGAGCTGGTCGATGCCCTCGATCTCAACCACGCACACGCGGCAGGCGCCGACCTCGTTCAGGTCGCGCAGATAGCACAGCGTCGGAATCTTGATGCCCACGCTCGCGGCGGCATCGAGGATGGTCGTATGCTCGGGTACCTCGACCTCGCGGTCGTCGATGATCAGCTTTACCACTGGAAATTCCTCCCCCCACGGAACGCACCGAAGCCGAAGTGATCGCAGCGCAGGCAGCGCGAAGCCTCCTGGTGCGCCTCCTCCTCGGTGAGACCGATCTCGGCCATCTCGAAGTCGCCGATGCGCTCAGCGGCGTCGCGCTCCTTGAGCTCGCAGCGGCCGCACAAGCGCTTGCCCTTGAACTGCACGGGCGGCAGGTCGACGTCGAGCTCGATGGTATGGTCGAACCCGAGATAATGGTCGATGTTCGCAGCGGCGACCTTGCCGGCGTTGATGGCGCGGATGACGGTCGCGGGACCGGTCTGGCAGTCGCCGCCGGAGTACACGCCCTCGAACTCGGGCACGGCGCCCTCGGTGTCGGTGATGATGCGGCCCCACTTGCATGGGATGCCGCAGGCCTCGAACGACCCGGAGTCGATGTCCTGGCCGATGGCCACGATGACGCGGTCGCACGGAATGAGCTGCTCGGGAGCGGCGGCGGCGCGGGGCGCGGGACGGCCGCGGCGCGGGGCGCCGATGATCTGCGGCTGAACCACAACGCCGGCGACACGGCCGTCCTCGGTGGTCTCGATACGCACAGGGGCGTTCAGCTCCATGATCTGGCAGCCTTCCGCCTCGGCGCCGGCAATCTCGGCGTCCTGCGCGGTCATGTCGCAGATGCGGCGGCGGTACGCGATGATGACCTTCTCGGCGCCCAGGCGCACACTCGAGCGCGCAACGTCCATGGCGACGTTGCCGCCGCCGATGACCACGACGCGCTCGCCGGTGAAGTCCGGCATCTCGCCGTCGCCGATGGCGCGCAGCATCTGCACCGCAGACACGACACCCTCGGCGTCCTCGCCCTCCAGGCCCAGCTTCTTATCGCTGTGGGCGCCGATGGCCAGATACACCGCGTCGTAGGTGGTGCGCATGCGGTCGCGGTCCATGCCGTCGATGGAGCGCTCGGTCTCGACCTCGATGCCGCAGTCCAAGATCCACTGGATCTCGGCCTCGAGGTCCTCGCGCGGCAGGCGGTAGCTCGGAATGCCGTAGCGCAGCATGCCGCCCAGGTGCTTGCGCTGCTCGAAGATCTTGACCTTGTGACCCATGAGCGCCAGGTAGTAGGCGCACGAGATGCCGGCCGGGCCGCCGCCGATGACGGCGACGCGCTTGCCGGTGGCCTCGGCCATGTGCGGACGGTAGTCGCTCTCCATATGGTCGGTAGCGTAGCGCTTGAGTGCCAGAATGTTCAGTGGGTCGTCGACGATGCCGCGACGGCAGTGCATCTCGCACGGGTGCTCGCACACGCGGCCGCACACGATGGGCAGCGGGTTGTCCTTGCGGATGAGACGGACCGCATCGGTGTAGCGACCGGCCTCCACGAGCGAGATGTAGCCCGGGATGTCGACGTTGGCCGGGCAGCCGGCGACGCACGGGACGCGCTCGTTCTGCTCGAAACCGCAGGCGTGCTCGCGCACGTGGTGCTCGAAGTCGTCGCGGAAGCCGCGCACGGCCATGAGCGCCATGGAGCCGGCCTCGTAGCCGATGGCGCAGTCGCTCGACAGATAGATGGTGTTCGCGGTCTTTTCGATGAGGTCGATGGTCTCGAGCGTGGCGCGGTTCGCCAGCACATCCTCGAGCAGGTCGGCCAGGGCCTTCAGACCCACGCGGCAAGGCGTGCACTTGCCGCAGCTCTGCGTGGCGCACAGGTTGACGAGCGCCGCCGTGAACTCGACCGGGCAGGGCGCGAGCGACCGTGCGGCCAAGCGCCTTCCGAGCGCATCATGCAGGTCGTCCATGACGGCCTGGGCATGGCTGCGCTCCATGACATGAAGTCGTGCCATAAACGTTCTCCCCTCTGTAATGTCAATAACTTTTTATTACAGATGGACTGCCGCCCGCTATCACGAACCCTACAGACGGACGAATCCGTCTCGTGAACGTATCGGCAGCTCAGAAATTCAGGAATATTGATGAAGGGGTCCGAGTGGACACCACTGGGTTGATGGAGCTCCGAGCACGAGAGAATAGCTCGAAAGCACAACAGCTAATAATTTTTTCTCATCGAAGGCACGTAAGTCCAAATAGCCCAGGTCTGCGGGCATCCGTACACCGGGGTTAACGACCCGTCCTCTGCACGGCATCCCTGGATGGACCCCTCTTGCACGAGCGTCCACCCTGGCCGGCCCAGATAGGCATAGCGCTCGCCGTTATCGGACATGTGGATGAGCGTAACCGGGCGCATCACCTCAGCTTCAACCTTGTCCAGAAACTTCACGAGGACCTCGGTGTCGAATGGGTTGAACAAATAGAAGTGCGTGTACGGCGCAAGCGGTTCGTCCAGCACGTTGCCGCAGCGAACATCGAGCCGCGGATATCGCTGCGCCCACGCACGCACGCGGGCCACGAGCACGCCGTCGAGCTCAATGCCCGTGGCACGCCCCGGGAGGCGACTGGCAACATACGCAAGAACCCTTCCCGTGCCACAACCCACGTCGAGCAGGTGCGAATCTTTGTCAAAGTCAACGTGCAAGAACAGCTCGTCGAGCACGAAGTACGGCGTGGGCGTGGGCTCATGGGCACCGGGGGCCGCGACGCGCGCATTCTCATCGCACACCAGCGAGCAGCCGCACACCTCCCAATCGCGCCGCGCATCCGCCTCGAACACAGTCTGACGCCTATCCATGAGAAAGCCTCCTCTCAATCGCACCTATCGGGCATCCCATAAAGCTCTGAATCGCCTTCTCGCACCACGCCCGTACAAAAAGTCCGGACTTTGGGCGGATTTTTGACCCCGGGTCTATAAACACGCCAATTCTAGCTGCGAAAACACGAGGTCAAAAGGCCGCCGATATGGACCCGGGGCGAAAAATCCGCCCAAAGTCCGGACTTTTTGCAAACCGACAGACGCTGACCCGTCTCCAACGCGAAAGTGACACAAAAGGCGGGCAACTTAGCGCCCCAGCATGAACTCCAGCGCGCGCAGGCGAGCGTCGAGATGCGTGGCAGCCCACACATGCGCGAGCGCAAGCAAAAACGTCGCGGTCATGGCATCGATGGGCGCATTCGCCAGATCGTCGAAGCGCAGCGCGAGCAGCGACTGCAACCAGCGCACCTGGTTGGCATCGAGCTCATCGGCACCGGGCACGCTCGCCGCGCAGCTCGCGCACAGAAGGCCGCCCGCCGCTGCCGAGAAATGACTGAGCGCGGTGTCGCCGCACAGCACGCACGAGGAAAGATCGGGCCGGTAGCCCTCGTGCGACAGCAGCTTGAACACATAGGCGGCAACGATTACGTCCAAATGGACCGCATCGCATGCGGCATCCCCCGCCATCGCAAGCGCCCGCTCGGTGATGGCGAAAACAAACGGGTCCTCGGAATCCTGGAAGCTGCAGAACTTAGCCACCTCGGCGATCGCGCTCGCCGCGCACAGGCGCTCGTAGCTGGGGCTCGACCCCAGCGGCGCCGCCATCAGCTCGGCCTGGGACACCACGTCCAAGTTGCGCCCGTGGGCAAGCAGCAAATCGGCCGTACAAAACAGCTCGCAGCGCGCCGCGAGCCGCGAACCCGGCTTGCGTGCGCCCTTGGCTACGGCCTGTACCTGCCAGCCCGTTTCTGCCAGCAGCGTCAAGATGAGGTCGGTCTCTTTGAGCTTGACCTTGTCGAGCACGATGGCACGCGTGCGGTACGTGCGCGAACCGGCCATGCCGACCCCCTCTCTCGCCTCTACGCCCAGCGCCGCAGCCGGCCGCTACTCCTCGAACGCGTACCCCATGCGGCGGATCTCGCCCGCATCGTCGCGCCAACCCGGCTTGACCTTCACGTCGAGCTCCAGATACACCTTGCGGCCGAACAGCCGCTCCAAATCGTGGCGCGCATCAGTGCCGATGTGCTTGATCATCTCGCCCTTGCGGCCGATGAGAATGCCCTTCTGGCCGTCGCGCTCCACGTACACCGTGGCATGCACGCGCACGAGCTTGCGGCTGCGCTCAAAGGAATCGCACACCACGCCCACCGAATGCGGCACCTCCTCGCGCGTTCGCAGCAGCACCTTCTCGCGCACGAACTCGGCCACAAGCGTCGCGTCATCGGTATCGGTGTCCATGCCCTCAGGGTACCAGCGCGGGCTTTCCGGCAGGTAGCTCGCCATGAGCTCGATGAACGGCTCGACGTTGAAGCCCTCGGTCGCCGACACCACGATCACGTCATCGAAGTCCACGAGCGCGCGGGCCGCCTCGATTTGCTGCATCATCTTGGCCTGGTCGACCTTGTCGGCCTTCGTGAGCACCAAGATCTTCGTCGCACGCGAGGCACGCACGCGCTCGGCCACCCACGCGTCGCCGCGGCCCACGGGCACCGACGCGTCGATGACGAACGCGACGACGTCGACATCCGACAGCTCGGCAAGCGCGCTGCGGTTGAGCTCGGAGCCCAGGCCGTCCTTGGGCTTGTGGATGCCAGGCGTGTCGACGAAGACCAGCTGGAAATCATCGCGGTTCACCACGGCGCGCATGCGGCGGCGCGTGGTCTGGGCAACCGGCGAGGTGATGGCGACCTTCGTGCCCACGCACGCGTTCAGCAGGGTCGACTTGCCCGCGTTGGGACGTCCCACCAGCGCGACGAACCCGCTGCGGAAGCCCTCCGGCGTGTCGCCGGCAACCAGGCCGTAGGCCGCGCCGGCATCGCCTGCGGCCTCGACCATGGCGTCAAGCTCCTCGTCGGAAAGATCGGCAAAGGGGTCGAACTCGACCAGCATGTCGTCGGCCTCCTCGTTAGCTTCGATGTCCTCGAACTCGTCTTCGAGCAGGTCGTCGCGAAGCTCGCTATCCATGCGTGATGATCTCCTTATCCAAAACAGCCGCACGCCGAATGCCGCGCGGCCAACGAAACGTCGCTATCCGATGAACCCGAGCGCCCGGGCGAACACGATGATGCCGACGATGGCCGCCGTGATCGCCAGCGTGTAAACGCTTGCCGCGGCGATGTCTTTCGCGCGCTTGGCAAGCGGGTGGAACTCCTGCGTCACCAGGTCGACGATGGCCTCCATCGCCGTGTTCACGAGCTCAGCGAAGATCACCATGCCGCAGCACAGCGCCACCAAACACCAGCTCAACAGGTCGATCTTGAGCACAATGCCGGCCACGACCGCAGCCGCGCCGATCACGAGCATCACCTTGATGTTGCGCTCGGTGCGCACCGCCGTGAAAAAGCCCTCGATCGCGTAGCCGAACGAGCGGATGAACGATGGATGGTCCTTGTTCGAGCCGGGAATCATGCGTGCCCTCGCTTAATCGTCGTGGTGGCGGGTCGTGGGGCCAATGCGCACGGCGTCCGCGTCCTCGCCGCGAAGCCGGGCGAGCTCGCGCAGTACGGCAAGCTCGCGCGCTTCCATCTCGCGCGCGCCGTCCTCGTCAACGTGGTCGTACCCCAGCAGGTGCAGCATGCCGTGCACGAGCATGAGGCGGCACTCCTCGGCGGGCGTCGCGTCGAACGTCGGCGCCTGCGCGGCAATGACCTCGGGCGCCAAGATGACGTCGCCGAGCTCGACGGATTCATCGGCGGGAATGTTCTCGTCAAAGGGGGAGTCGCACTCAAACGAGAGCACGTCGGTGGGAGCGTCGATTCCGCGCCACGTGCGGTTCAGGCCCTGCATCTCGTCGGCCTCGACAAACGATACGGACACCTCGACCGGACGCGATACGCCCTCGGATGCGAGCACCTGCGCGACCGCCGCCTCGATCTGGGCGGCATCGATCAACGTGTCGAGCTCGGCGTCGTTACTGATGAGCACGGCCACGGCCCTCACCCCTTCCCGGACGGCGCGCCTCCTGCGCCTCCTCGTATGCGTCATACGCCTCGACGATGCGCCCCACGAGCGCGTGGCGCACCACGTCGGAGCGGTTGAGATGGATGAACGCGATGTCGTCCACGCCGGCGAGGATCTCCTCGATGTCCGTGAGACCACCGCGGCGGCCAGGCAGGTCGCGCTGGGTGGTGTCGCCGGTGATGATGAATTTGGAGTTGAAGCCCAGGCGCGTGAGGAACATCTTCATTTGCTCGGGCGTGGTGTTCTGCGCCTCGTCAAGCACTACGATGGCGTCGTTCAGCGTGCGGCCACGCATGTAGGCGAGCGGCGCGATCTCGATGATGCCCTGTTCCACGAGCGCAGTGCCGCGCTCCATGTCGGTCATGTCGAACAGCGCATCGAACAGCGGGCGCACGTACGGGTCGATCTTCTCTTGCAGGGTTCCCGGCAAAAAGCCCAGGTTCTCCCCCGCCTCCACGACCGGACGCGTGAGCACGATGCGCCCCACCTCGTGGCGCTTGAGCGCAGCGATGGCGATCGCCATAGCGAGGTAGGTTTTGCCCGTACCCGCAGGTCCCGTGCAAAACGTCACGGTGTTGTTGCGGATGGCGTCGATGTAACGCTTTTGGCCAAGCGTCTTGGGTCGGATGGCGTGCCCGCGGTACGTGAGCAGAATGTCATCGGACAGCCCAGAAATGTCGGCAGACTCCGCACGCAGCGCATCGAGGGCGCGCAGGGCGTCGTCGCCGCTGGGATAGGTGCCGCCCGACGCGAGCTTGATCAGATGGGTGAACAGGCGGCAGAGCAGCTCGACCTCATCGGGCGTGCCGGAAAGCGAGATGGCGTCTCCGCGCACAACGACAGACGCGCTGGTATTGTCCTCGATGGCCCGCAGCACCGCGTCTTCCGTACCCATGACCCGAGCCGGGTCCAAACCCTCCGGGATGGACAGGCGAACCTTAGCAGAATCCATGCTCCCCCTTTACTGGGCCTCGCTCGCGCTTACGGAGGGCACGATGCGGCCGTGCAGCTCGCCCTCCTCATCCATGTACATGATAGCAACGTCGACCAAGCTTGCGACCGGGACGTCGTCCGCGCCGTCGAGTCGTACGCGATGGAACGACCCGAGCGTACCGCGACCGGGATATTCGATCACTGCGCGCTCAACCGTGCCCACGCGTGCCTCGCGATCGCGGCGAGCGGTCTGCTCCACCAGGCCGCGGATGACGGCGGAGCGCTCGGCCATGACCTCGGGCGGCACCTGATCGGGCATGTCGGCGGCGATTGTGCCGGGTCGGGCGCTGTAGCGGAACACGTGCAGGCGCGAGAACCCGACGCGCTCGACGAAAGCGCGCGTTTGCTCGAACTCCTCGTCCGTCTCGCCCGGAAAACCCACGATGAGGTCGCCCGAGATGGCGATTTGCGGCAGCACGGCGCGAATGGACGCGACCGTGCGCTCGAACTCCTCGGCCGTGTACGGCCTCCCCATGCGCTCGAGCGTCGTGGTGCAACCAGACTGCACAGGCAGGTGCAAGAAAGGCGCCACGCGCGCGGGCGATGCCGCCATGCGGCGAATGAGGCGCTCGGACACGTCCATGGGCTCGATAGAGGAAAGGCGCACGTGCGGGATGTCGGTTTGTGTGAGGATGCGGTCCAGCAGGTCGTCGATCTCCACATGCGCGTCGCGCTCGTCTTCCGCGTCGTAGGCACCCAGGTTCACGCCGGTGAGCACGACCTCGGGAACACCTGCGTCAATCGCCTCGCGCACCTGCGCGAGCACGGCGTCCACAGGCACCGAGCGCTCCGGCCCGCGCGCCTTCCACACGATGCAGTACGTGCAACGGTTGTTGCAACCGTCCTGGATCTTGATGCCCAGGCGCGAGCGCCCGAGCATCTGCGCGATGTCGCGCGCGTCGGGGGCAGCATCGGCACCGTCTGGCCACAGCCCGCCATCGTAGTCCAGCACGCGCGCAGCGGTACGGGCGACGTCGGACTTCATGGGCTCGGCGATCACACGGGGCGAAAGCTCGGTCAGCGCGTCGGGGTGCAGGTTCACCACGCACCCGGTCACGATGACGTAGGGTTGCCGCGGCAGGTTCGCCGCATGGCGCACCGCCTTGCGGGTCTTGGCCTCGGCCTCGCCGGTCACCGCGCACGTGTTGATCACGACCAGATCGGCGTCGTCTTCATCCACCAGGGCAAACCCCGCGCGCACGAGGTCTGCGGTCATGCGGTCGCTCTCCACCCGGTTGACGCGGCACCCGAGGTTCACGACACTCACGAAAGGCATAGGCAAGGGCTACTCCAGGATATCGTCGATGGCGTCGCGGATGCGGTCGCCCACGGACTTCTTGGGGGTGGGATTCTCGCCCATCTCGCGGGCAAAGCGCTCGAGTGCCTCGCGCGCAGCCGGGCTCATCTTGCGCGGAACCGTGACCGCGATGCGCGCCACCAGGCGTCCGCGCGAACCGCCGCCGCCCGCACGCGGCATGCCACGATTCTCGACCGTGACGGTGTCGCCGTACTGCGTGCCCGCGGGAACGGCGACCTCGATGCGCTCGCCGTCCAAGATGCCCTCGACCTCGACCGTGCAGCCAAGGGCGGCGCTTGCCATGGGGACCTCAACCATGCAGTACAGGTCGTCGCCGCTGCGCTGGAAGCGCTCGTGCTCGGCCACCTGGACCGTAACGATGAGGTCGCCCGCCGCAGCGCCGCGGAAGCCGGCCTCGCCGTAACCGCGCACGCGCAGCTGGCGGCCGGAGGCGATGCCCGCCGGCACCTCGATGTCGATCTTTTCATGCGTGGGCGTGCGGCCCTGGCCGTCGCACATCTCGCAGGGATGGTCGATGACCGTGCCGTCGCCGTGGCACTCGGGGCACGGCGAGCTGGACTGGACCTGGCCGAAGATGGAACGCTGGACCGTGGTCACGAAGCCCGTGCCGTGGCAACGCGGGCACTGCTTCTCTTGGGCACCGTCCGCGGCACCCGTGCCGTGGCAGTCCTCGCAGGTAGCGAGGCGGTCATAGCTGATGGTCTTCGTGCAGCCGCGCGCAGCCTCCTCCAGGGTGACCGTGAGCGTGATGGCCATATCGCGGCCGTGCGTGCGACGGGCGCTTCCGCCGCGGCCCGACGGACCGCCGCCGAAGAAGGACGAGAAGATGTCGTCCATGCCCATGCCGCCGAAGATATCCGAGAAATCGACGTAACCGCTGCCCATGCCGGGACCGTCAGCCGACCCGAAGCGGTCGTAGTTGGCGCGCTTCTGCTCGTCGGACAGCACCGAGTACGCCTCGTTCACCTCTTTGAACTTCTCCTCGGCGTTCGGGTCGTCGGAAACATCCGGATGGACCTCGCGCGCCTTCTTCAAAAACGCGCGCTTGATCGTGCGCTGGTCTGCATCGCGATCGACGCCCAGCACCTCGTAGTAATCCCTTTTGTCCGCCACGACGAACTTCCTTCCCAGCAAATCACAGCAACAGGCTGCCTTTGAGCAGCCGCAACAGATATACCCAAATCACGCGCGCACATTCCGCAGACGCGGCCCCGCAGGCCCGCGCTGTGGGGCGCGCGATGCTACACCGCCGCGTATGGGCGCATGAACATGCCCTGCGAGCACGAGGCGAAGCTCACGGAGATGAGCGCGAGCAGAAGCCCGTTGGCGCACCCGCTCAGCATGACCTGGAACCCGCGCTTCCACCAAATGCCGCGCCGCGACGTGATGTTGGACCTGAAGATCATGGAGAGGCCCATGAAGAACGGCACCGCGCAGATGATGGCGAACACGGTGAGCACGCCGGACACAGCGGAGAGGATGAGGAACGGCAGGATGAAGCCCACGATGTAGAAGCCGTTGCGCGCCGCTCCCTCCAGGCGCTCGGCGGCCACGTGCGCACGACCCACGAGGTCACCGCCGGCAGCGCCGTTCGTTCCCGCATGACCCTTGGCCTTCACGCGCACCATGTCGCCATCGTGCGTGTTGGGCGGAAACTCGACCACGGCCTCGGTCACCACGGGCGTGCGGCCCGATCCCCCGCAATCCGGGCAGGGGTCTGCCACCACGCGGCCCGAACCGCCGCACTCCGGGCAGACGGTCTTGAACGCGCCGGCGCCGAAGAAGGCGGAAAGATCGACCTCGATGGAGCCGGTGCCCCCGCAAAACGGACAGGTGTGCGCCGTTTCGCTCGAGACCGAACCGGAACCGTGGCAGCGGCCGCACGGCTCGTAGCGGCGGTACTTCACCGCGCGCTTGGCACCGTTTTTCGCCTGCTCGGAGGTGAGCTCGACGTCGACGACCACGTCCGCGCCCGTCTCGGGGTTGTAGGCGGAACCGCGACGGCGCCGCTGACCGTAAGCGCCCATATCGAACGGGAAGCCGCCGAACGGGTTGCCGCCATA
Organism: uncultured Collinsella sp.; assembly: GCA_944321445.1. Lineage (GTDB taxonomy): Bacteria > Actinomycetota > Coriobacteriia > Coriobacteriales > Coriobacteriaceae > Collinsella. The sequence goes on along the minus strand of CALULJ010000005.1, from coordinate 37,262 downwards.
GCCACCCGCATAGCCGCCGCCATAGGGGTTGGAGGAAGGAGCGGCGCCCGCAAAGGGATTGCCCGAGCGCATTGCGTCATAGCGGGCGCGCTTTTGCTCGTCCGAGAGCACGGCGTAGGCCTCGGAGACTTCCTTGAACTTCTCCTCCGCGTCCGGCGCCTTGTTGACGTCCGGATGCAGCTTGCGCGCCTTCTGCTGGAAGGCCTTTTGGATATCGCGCGCGGTGGCGTCCTTCGAGACGCCCAGAATCGCGTAGTAATCTTTCTCGTTCATCGTTGCCATGCGGCGGTGGTACCTCCTGCTTTGATGCACAACATTTCTATTGTACCGAACCGATGCAGAATATAACCACGCCCCACGATAAATGGGCAAATGGCGCCTCTGGGGACGGGGGTGCCACGCGCCACTTTGTCCTCTCTGGGGACGGGGGTCGTTGGGGACATTTTGTCCCCATTTGGGACAGGCCTGGATGTGCCGGAGCCTAGGCGATGACGCTCGCCGTTCTTTGCTTTGACCGTTTTGCAAAAAGTCGGGACTTTGGGCGGATTTTTCAGCCCGGGTTTAGACAAGCGGCTTTCTGGCCTCGTATTTCTGCAGGTAGAAACGGCGCCGATACGGGCCCGAGGCTAAAAATCCGCCCAAAGTCCCGACTTTTTGCAGATGTGAAGACCTCTGTCCTGATTTCACGCTGCAAGATCCCAGAACAAGCCGTAGAGCTCGTTACCGAGCAGCCAGCCGTCGTGGGTGGGTGCAAGGTGACGGGCGCCATCGAGCTCTTCCCAGACGGCAAGGCCGCGGGTGAGAGCTTCATCGATCGCAGCATCGACCGCATCGATGCCGATGGCCTCCCGGGCGTGTGCGAGCAGCCCCTCGCCTACGCCTTGCGACATGCGCATGCCGAGCATGAGGTCCTCCGCCGCGGCCTCGCGGACGGACAGCTCCTCCACCTCGTAGCGCGGCACCTCCGCCTCGCCAGGCAGCGCGTCGGTCGTTTGAACGAAGCGGATGCGCGCCGTTGCGCCTGCTACCTCAGGCGCACCAAGCCCCGTGCGCAGCGCATCGTACGTTTCGCGGTCGAGCATGCTCGCCGCCGAACGACCGAGACCCAGGTAGCTCTTCCCTGTCCAGTACGCGATATTGTGCGCGCACTCCTTGCCGGGACGCGCGTAGCTCGCAACCTCGTAAGGATACATGCCGGCCGCTATCAAACGCCGGCGCGCTTCCTCCATGCACCAAGCCTGGAAGTCAGGGTCGGGCTCGGCAAGCTCCCCCGCATCCAACTTGCGCGCCAGCGGCGTGCCCTCCTCGATGGTGAGCGGGTAGATCGATACGTGGCCGACGCCCGTCCCAACGGCCGCATCCAACGTCGCGACCCAGCTCTCCTCCGTCTGCAGGGGGATGCCGCACATGAGGTCGCACGACACGGCAAGGCCGGCATCGAGCGCCGCCGCGATTGCCGCGCGCGCCTTATCTGCCGTGTGCAGGCGGCCGAGAGCGCGCAACTCCGCGTCGTCGAAGCTCTGCACGCCGAGTGAGATGCGCGTCACGCCCGCGCCAGCCAGCGCGCGGGCAAGCCGCCCCGTGAACGACTCGGGATTCGCCTCGCACGTGAACTCTTCCAGCGCCGGCACCATCATGCACACGGAGCTCGCCAACGCAACGAGCCGCTCCCCCAGCACGCTCGGGGTGCCGCCGCCGATGTAGGCGGTGCGACAGGACGCCAGCGCGCTCGTCGAACCCAGGCGCCCCAAACACGCGATCATCGACGCCGCGTAGGTCTCGTAGGCCGCGCGGTCGCGACATGCACGCGAATCGAAGTCGCAGTACAGGCACTTCGCATGGCAAAACGGCACATGTATGTACAGCGCGTCGACCACAGGTATCCTCCATTCGCATGACGACCGGCTATCGCGATCGGGCATTCGATGGACATTCTCCCATAGAAACGCGCCAACCTACGCGATGACGAAACGCCTATCCCCCGCGATAGCTCAGGGCGCCCATACACGCGCAGGCATCTCATAACGAGTAGCGACCGCTGTGCTCGGGCGCCCCGCGCCCTGGAAAATACCCACGCCACGCAGGGCTGCGTTTGGGTATACTCAGTACGAGCAGAAGGTTTAAAGCCCTCCTGCCAGACTAATTGAAATGGTGGGTTTACCCACACAGGACAACCGCCTTGGCCGAGGCGGTTGTTCCCGTTTAAGGGCTCACCCACCGGAAGGGTCGCTAGACCACGAGGATCAAGACGACGACAAACGCGATAAGGATCGCAGCTGCGAGAAGCAGCTCAGTGAGCTTCACCAACGGGATCCCTCCTTTCTCCCTGCGAGACTCGGAGGGCACCGCCCGCTCGATACCGTTAGTATACCCAATATACGAACGTATGTTCTGCCTTTCAGCAAGCCTGATGCCTAGGGCGACGATTCCCACACTGCCGTTTGAGATTGCATGCCATATCATCGTTGACTACCAGGGGCTTTGTTGGCCGTTCGGGATTTTACGCCCTGCCCATTCGGTATTTTGCACCCTTTGCGTTCGGTGTTTTGCGCCTTTTCATTCAGGCGAATGCATCCTTTTGGCGCACAGACCCACTTTGCAAAAACTCGGCGGTTTGGATTGATTTTCTAGCACGGGTCTACATAAGCAACCTCTAGACCAGCATAAACGCCAAGGTCAAAAGGATTCCAATACGGACCCGGCATTTAAAATCAATCCAAACCGCCGAGTTTTTGCAAAGATACTCTTGCGATATGTGAATTGGATCTGGCCGCTTTTTACAGTGGCGGCAAAGACCCGCCCGCGGCCAAAATCCCCTCGCAGGCGGTCACATCGGCCTCGATCTCGTCCACCAGCGCCATGAAGTCCTCGTAGCTCGTGCATTTCACCACGCGGCCGCGCCAGGCAGCGGCGTGCGGCATGCCCTTCAAGTACCAGGTGGCAAACGTACGAGCGCGCGCCATGAAGGGAAGATAGCGATGAACAAGCCCCAAGTGCTCGCGCAGCGCCTCCAGGCGCTCGTGTGCGCTACGTTGGGGCACCGGCGTTCCGTCCGTCGCAAGCGCGCGGGCATCATCGAACACCCAGGGGTTGCCATAGGTGCCACGGGCGATGAACACGGCAGATGCCGCCGTCTCGCGTAGCATCCGTGCTGCGTCCTCGGAGCAAAACACGTCGCCCGAGCCCACGACGGGCACGTCAACGGCGCGCGCTACCTCGTCGATGATCGACCAGTCGGCTTGCCCGGTATAGAGCTGCTTTGCCGTGCGCCCGTGCACCGCCACCGCGGCCACGCCCGCATCCTCCAGGCGGCGCGCCAGCTCGGGAGCCGTGCGCTCGCCCGTGCGGAAGGCGATGCGCATCTTCACGGTGATGGGCACCTCGGCGCGCGAGACCGCCGCGCGCACGATGTCGGCCGCAAGCTCAGGCGTCTCCATCAGCGCCGAGCCCTCGCCTTTGGTGATGACCTTGCGCGCCGGACACGCCATGTTGATGTCGATGAGCGAAAGCTTCTCCCCCACGCGCTCCTGCACGGCGTCGACCGCGCTCGCGAACTGCTCGGGCTTGGAGCCGAACAGCTGCACGCAGATCTGTGGCTCCTCGTCTTCGGGAAGCACGAGCCGCCAGGTCTTGTTGCTCGCATAGGCCAGGCCGGCGACGCTCACCATCTCGGAATATGCCATGGCGGCACCGCGGCGGCGGCACATGATGCGATATGCCGCATCGGTCACACCCGCCATCGGCGCCAGCAAAAACGGCTGCACGGCATAGGCAGCGCGCAAAAGCTCCGATCCGTTAGAGATTCCCACGAGTCACCTTTCCAATACGGAGCGGGAAAATAGGGACAGGCACTTTTTTCCCATTGCTGGGAAAAAAGTGCCTGTCCCTATTTTCCCGCCGGGGCACGTCAGTTGTCGACCTTGAGGATAGCCAGGAACGCTTCCTGCGGCACATCGACCGAGCCGATGGCCTTCATGCGCTTCTTGCCCTCTTTCTGCTTCTCGAGCAGCTTGCGCTTGCGCGAGATGTCGCCGCCGTAGCACTTGGCGAGGACGTCCTTGCGCACGGCCTTCACCGTCGAGCGGGCGATGATCTTGTTGCCGATCGCACCCTGGATGGGCACCTCGAACTGCTGGCGCGGGATGATCTCCTTCAGCTTGTCGCACAGGCCGCGCGCGAGCGGGTACGCCTTGTCCTTGTGCACGATGAACGAAAGCGCATCCACGTCGTCGCCCGAAAGCAGGATGTCGAGCTTCACGAGGTCGCTCGTGCGGTAGTTGGCAAACTCGTAGTCCAGGCTCGCGTAGCCCTTCGTGCGGCTCTTGAGCTGATCGAAGAAGTCCAGGATGAGCTCGGCGAGCGGCATGTCGAAATGCATCTCGACCGACTTCTCGGACAGGTGGATCATGTCGGTCATGGTCGCGCGGTGCTCGATGGAAAGCTGCATGACCGCGCCCGTGTACTCCGGCGGCACGATGACCTTGGCCGCCAGGTAGGGCTCCTCGATGTGGTCGATGCGCGTCACGTCGGGCAGGTCCTGCGGGCTGCGCACGTCGAGCATGGTGCCGTCGGTCTTGTACACGTGGTAGTCGACCGAGGGGCTCGTCGCGATGAGGTCGAGGTCGAACTCGCGCTCGAGGCGCTCCTTCACGACCTCCATGTGCAGCAGGCCCAAGAAGCCCACGCGGAAGCCGAAGCCGAGCGCCACGGAGGTCTCGGGCGTCCACGTGAGCGAGGGGTCGTTCACGCGCAACTTCTCGAGGGCGTCGCGCAGGTTCTCGTAGTCCTTGTTGTCAATCGGGAACAGGCCCGTGTAGACCATCGGCTTGGCCTCGCGGTAGCCGGGCAGGGGCTCGGGGCACGGGCGGTCGCGGAACGTCAGCGTGTCGCCCACGTGCACGGCGCCGGGGTCCTTCAGACCCGTCACCACGAAGCCGACCTCGCCCACCGCGAGCTCGTCCACGAGCAACTCGGCCGGGCGCTTGATGCCCACGCCGTCGACAAGGAAGCTCTCGCCGGTCTGCATCATGGTGAGCATGTCGCCCTTCTTGATGGAGCCGTCGAACACGCGCACCGTGGCCACGACACCGCGATACTCGTCGAAGTACGAGTCGAGGATGAGCGCCTTCAGCGGGGCGGCGGCATCGCCCGTAGGCGGCGACACGAGGAACACGATGGACTCGAGCAGGTCGTGGATGCCCTCGCCCGTCTTGCCCGACACGCACACGGCGTCGTCAGCCGGAATAGCGAGCTCGTCCTCGATCTCGACCTTGACCTCGTCGGGATGCGCCGAGGGCAGATCGATCTTGTTGATGGCAGGCACGATGTCCAGGTTCGCGTTCATGGCGAGGTTGGCGTTCGAGACGGTCTGCGCCTCGACGCCCTGGGTGGCATCGACCACGAGCACCGCGCCCTCGCAGGCGGCAAGGGAGCGCGAAACCTCGTAGGTGAAGTCCACATGACCCGGGGTGTCGATGAGGTTGAACTGGTATTCCTCACCGTCGTCGGCCGTGTACATCACGCGGACGGCGTTGCTCTTGATGGTGATGCCGCGCTCGCGCTCGATGTCCATCGAGTCGAGCAGCTGCGACTCCATGTCGCGCTCTTCCACGGTATGCGTGAGCTCGAGAATGCGGTCCGAGATCGTCGACTTGCCGTGGTCGATATGCGCGATGATGGAGAAGTTCCTGATGTGTGAAGTATCTTGCGTATCCATGTGGCCTATCATACCCGATGCAGATGGTCTGGCGCGCGTGCGCACTCGTGCACATATCGTGAGCATCACGGCTATTCCACAGCTTCTTGTCTTTTCCTCCCAGCGTATGCGTGCTATACTCCCCAAGTTGTGACCTCAACCGTGTCTCAGAGGCCGAGCGTTTTAGGCTTTTAGAAACATTCGAAAGGAACTCTGCAAGTGGCAAACATCAAGTCTCAGAAGAAGCGTATCCGCACCGCCGAGGTGGCCCGCGTCCGCAACAAGGCGATTCGCTCCGAGCTCAAGACCCTGATCAAGCACGTGCACGCCGCCGTCGAGTCCGGCGACAAGGCTGCCGCCTCCGCTGCGGCCACCCGCGCCAACCGTGCGCTCGACAAGGCTGTCGCCAAGGGCGTCATCCACAAGAACCAGGCTGCCAACCGCAAGTCCGGCGTGCAGCACCTGGTCAACTCCATGGAGTAGCACCCAACGGTACAACGTTGATTGCAAAGGACCCCGCCTTCGCCAGCGAGGTCCTTTTTTGTGAAAAAAGTGCCTGTCCCTATTTTCCCGCTTGGGAAAATAGGGACAGGCACTTTTTTCCCACTTTGCAGCTCCGCCGCAGGAAACCCGTCCCCCCAGACGCCAAAATGGCGCCTGCCACCCCCGTCCCCCGAGACGCCACGAGGCCTGTCCCGGGAGGGGACATTTTGTCCCCTGGGACCCCCGTCCCCATTGGGGACAGAGCGGCACCGGCGGGGGAAATTCCCGCCGGCGCCGTGTTACGCGTTGCAGCTCGAGACCTACTCCGCAGAGCGGGCGGAGAGGTTCATCATGAGGGCGGCCATCTCGGCACGCGTGCAAGCGCGGGTCGGCTGCAGCTCGCGCGTGCCGCCCGCGGTCTCGACGCCGGAAAGCACGCCCCCGGCGACAGCCCAGGACAAGGCGTCAGACGCCCAGGAGGAAACCTCATCGGCATCGGGGAACGCGGAGAGGTCCGCGCGGGCAGACACATCGGCCCCCAGCACCGACGCGGCGTTCATGAGGACGCAGGCCGCCTGCTCGCGGGTGAGCGGATCGTCCGGACCGAAGGCCGAACCGTCGCCGTACCCGTTGAACACGCCGACACCAAGCGCCCAGGACACGCAGGAGGCGTACCAGGCGTCACCGTCGCAGTCCCCCGGCAGCCCAGACACATCCACATCAGGCTTGCCCGCCACGTTGTACAGCACCGCGGCCATCTGCGCGCGGGTGAGCGAGTCGTCCGTACCGAAGCGCCCCGAGCCGTCGGCGTAGCCGGTCATGACGCCGTGCAGCCACGCCCAGCGCACGGCCTCGGAGTACCACAGGTCCTCGTCGGCATCGGCAAACGGCAGCGCATGGCTGCGCGCATCGAGCGCGATGAGCCACGAAGAGGCATGGTCGATCGCCAGGCGAACGGCGCCGTTCTCATCCACAACACCGGACACCTCGAAGTCCAGCGCTTCCGCATCGTCGTCGTAGCGGTACAGGTTGGCATACATACCCGCGACGTCCTCGCCCATGGGCGCGACAAGCGTCGCCTTGAAGCCAAACGGGCCGTCGTGCTCAAGCATCACCTGCACGGTGCCAAACTCACCGGTCACGAGGTTCACCACATCGACGGGAATGGCGTCGCCACCCAGCGACACGCCCATGTCGACATCCTCATACGACGCGTCCGCAGGCACATCGGTACCCGCGATCTCCCAGGCAACGTCGTCTTCCATCTCCAACACGAGCGTCACGTCGCGGCCGGCAAGCGCCTCGATGACCTCGGCGGGCAGCACGGTCTCGCTGTCCATGTCTACCGAAACGCGATCTCCCGGTTTGGCGGAAGAGATGTCCTCGACCACATCATCCCAATCGGGACCGGACGACACCGGCGGGATATAGGGGCGCGAGCGAACGGTAAAGGACAGCTCAACGCGCGCGGTAGCGCCATCCGATGCGGCAACGGCCAGATCCTCGTTATGCGCGCCGACCCCGAGCCCTTCCTTGGGCTGCACGGTAAACGTGGCGTCATCGCCCGGCGCGAGCTCGGTCGCGGAGAGCGCACCAATCTCGAATTCCGCAGACGACGGCTGCACAAGGGTCACGTTCTTGTTGCCCTCGTTCGCAACAGTCACCGTTTGCGCCGCAGGCACGTCGTAGCCAACGTAGACAGAACCGAAGTCCAGCGCCTCGGGAGAAGCGGAGATCTTGAACACGGCCGCGGTTACCGACAGTGTGGCAGCATCGCTCGCTGCTTCACCGCCGTCGCCCGTGACGACGCAGCGATACTGGTGGCCATCCATCTCCATCGTGGCAGCAGGGACGGTGTAGGAAGCGGAGGTGGCGCCGGGAATGTCTGTCCACGCGGTACCGTCAGCGCTCTGCTGCCACTGGTAGGTCAGGGTTCCGCTTCCTGTTGCCTGAACGGAAAAAGTGGCACTTGACCCCTCATCAACGGTGACGTCAACGGGATGACCGACGATGCTCGTCTTCGCGGTCACAGTAACCGTGCAGGTCGCGGTCTTGCCGCCGTCCGCCGTGGTGACGGTGATGGTGGCGGTGCCCGCGCCCACGGCGGTCACCTTGCCGTTCGCGTCCACCGTGGCGACACCGGGAGCGCTGCTGCTCCACGTCACCTTCTGGTTGGTGGCGTCGGCCGGCTCCACCGTGGCGGTGAGGATGGCCGTCTCCTTCTCATTCAGGGTCAGGCTGGTTGCGCTCAGCGTCACGCCGGTGACGGAGACCGTCTGCTTGGGGGCGATGGTCAGGGTATATTCCTTGCTATCGCTGCCGTAGCTGTTTTCAGCCTTCACGGTAAAGGTGCTCGAGCCCTCCGCGGTGGGGGTGCCGGTTATCGCGCCGGTGCTGCCATCAAGGCTCAAGCCCGTGGGCAGGGAGTCGCTGGTGACGCTCCATGTGATGGTGTCGGAGCCAGTGGCCACAAGGGTCTGCTTGTAGGATGTGCCCACGGTGCCGTTAGACAGGCTTGCGGTCGTGATTGACGGCGTGTACTTCACGCTGTCGCCCAAGCTGTTCTTGATACCGTCGTCCACCGTGCCGCCATCCACGATCACATTGTGGCCATTGGCGTCCAGGCTTGCCCCATTATCCAATGTCAGGCTCTCACCCTCGCCAATGGACAGATCCTCTTGCAGGGTCATATCGCCGTACACGGTACCGTCGCTGCCGTCGAAGACGATGCCGCCATCTTGTGTCGAAGGCATGATAACGAGATCGGTATATGTTGCCTGCATATAATTTGTACGGACAATACTGTCGCCGGATACCGTCAGAACCCTGCTACCATCAACGATTTCGTCTTTACTCCCCGAATAACTAAAACAAATTCCGTACGGATTGCCAGGCTCATCTATCACGAAGCCGTAAGCCTGGAGCGTAGCATCGTCGACCTTCAAAGTACCCTTACCGAGCGCGTCCGCGATGATTGTGACAGCTGACGAGCGCTCACAGTTGACCATTACATTCGCTCCATCTTCAATGGTCAGACTGCTCGTATCGCCTTTAACAAATATTCCACCGTTTCCCCCAAATGTTCCAGTAGCGGTTAGACTGCCCGCACCGGTAATGGTCAGACTTGCGCTTCCGCCCCAAGGACCAACATAGATAGGATAGCCATTCGATACGGAATTCTCGCCATCCAGATGAATGGTCAGAGCGATATCAGTATCTACCCATTCATCATAATATGCATAAATGCCGGTGGCGCCTTCAAAGCCCTGTCCCTGTCCAGCGATATTGGCATCCTTCAGCCAGAGATTGCCGTTGCCATCGTAATGAACATTGTAGTTGGAGCTGTCTGCCGCCGTCAGGCTGCCATCGTCATTTGTCGTCCAATAGCCACCTGCCACAACGTTTGTGCTGCCCACTAACAACTTGTTCGGAGCAACATACTCAGCCCACGCCGTGGCCGGAAGCATCACCAGGCACAGCAGCACCGCCGCGAGCACCGACCAGATCCTTCTTCTCGGCATCTTCTACCTCCTGCTCTGTCGGGTTTTCTGCCTCATTACGAGCCATAAACCCATTATTAAGGAGGAGATATCCACGTCTCCTACCCGGCAGCTAGCGCAATTTGGGGAGGAGGAAAGTTGCCGGCAGGCGCTATGAAAGCATGAATTGCGCGAGATCCTTGCGGCTCGTCACCCCGAGCTTGCGAAACGCGTTGGACAGGCACTCCTTCACACGGTTCACCGAGAAGCCCATGTGCTCGGCGATCTCGGAGTTAGACCATCCGCGCGCAGCGAGCATGCACACCGCGAACTCGGTGGTGGTAAGGTTATCCGCCACGCTGTCGCCCGAAAGCGGGTTATGGACGCGTCGCCAGCCGGCAGAAAAGCGGTACGTGATGTCGATGATGCGCCTGAAGTCATCCGGCCACGCCGGCTTGATCGCGGCCTCCAGCATGCCGCCCAGAAGGCCGTGGTGCTCGCCGAACGCCTCGATTAATCCGTCGGGGCGCGCGAGTTCCCACGCGGCGAGGATGTGCCTTCGCGCCTCATCGGTGCGACGAAGGCTCACGAGGTTCATAACGGCAGCCAGATGCAGGTAGATGGCGGGAATGGGATACACCGCATCCGCCATGGCGAACGCCCCCTGAATGATACCGAGGCTCGTTTCGTACGAACCCTCCAAATACAGGCGATGCGCTTGCACGTAGCAAGAGAAGAATCGCAGACCAGCAGGCAGATGCGGCAGGGCATCGGCTGCAGACGGCATGCCTTCGGGCGTCGGCAGGTGCAGAAGCGCGCTCGCGGTGTTCGCGATGAACGCCGCGAGCGCTATCAGTTCCGGTGAACCCCCTGATGCGATGTTGATGGCACCGCGCGCAGCATCGAGGGCGAAGCGCGCGTCGTTCACGCAGCCGAGGGCTAGGTTTGCATACGTGTAGATGAGGCATGCGGAAAGTCGGGCTTGGACGTCATCGCTTTTGAGGAGCGGGGCGGCGAGGGAACGCGCAGACGCGGCATCACCGGTGAAGTACGCGAGCTCTGCGCGAGCCACACTTGCACGCGGACCCGGAGCGAGAGAATCCACGAAGGCGCTGGCGGTACCAGGCGTGAACGCGGTGTTCATGAGCGGCATGAGGTTGGCGCAGCGGGGGGGGGTACGCACGCTGCGGTTGAGGTACGGCTGATGGGTGGACATCGAGCGCTCCCCTGCGCGGGTCGTCGGGCTTGACCGCGCCCTCGGGGATACGCCAGCTGCCACCGAGCTTTTCCGCGCCCGAGATGCGTCCCTGAGAACAGAAGACCTGCACGCGACGCGCCGTGATGCCCCAACGTTGCGCCGCCTCTGCCGCCGTAATCCACTCCATGGCCGTCCTCCGCCTCGCGCGCTCTCGAATACCAGTGTAATCTTCTCCGCATGCCTCATCATATCGAAATAGTGCTCAAAAACTATTCGCAAGACCGAACGGTTCATGTCCCGAGGAGCACCGCGGGAAAAAAGTGCCTGTCCCTATTTTCCCGATAAGAACAACCCAGCGTCCGCGGGACAGCCTTCAAAGAACCGAAAACGTTTTCAGGACGCACGGCATAGTGGGAAAAAGTGCCTGTCCCTATTTTCCCGTGCAGATTTGGATGACCCAGAGGCGCAGGGCTAGGGCGGAATCGGCGGAGCCCTTGAGGGCTGCCTCGACGTCGGCTGCGGCTGAAAGCGCGTCGATGAGCTCGGACATCTTGTAGCGGCGCGCCCAGCCAAGGTGGTTTTTCACCTGCCAGCTCTGCACACCCAGCGTGCTTGCCAGCTCGCGGCCGGCTCCGCGCGCATCGAGCGCCTTGGCGGTGATGAGTTCGCGCAGCCGCGTTACCAAAAGCGAGAACAGGCGCACCTCGCTGCGGTCCGGCTGGAGCGCCAGCAGCTCGAGGGCACGCGGCAGGTCGCGGGCAGACACCGCGTTCAGGAAGTCCCAGGGCTTGACCTCGGCGGTACGCATCACCAGGCGCTCGACGTCGGCAAGCGCGATCTCGGGGCCCTCGACCATCTGCGACAGGCGCTTGAGTTCGTTGTCGAGCATGCGCGACTGCTCGCCCGCACGGCTTACCAGGGCCTCGGCCGCCGGCAGCCCGATGGTCTTACCGTGTGCGCGCGCCATGGACACGACCTGCTTGGGCATCTCCCACGCCTTCTTGGGCGTGCAGTCGACCACGGCCTTCTTGTCGATCTTGGCGATGGCCTTGTACAGCCGCGTGTTCTTGGCGAGCGTGTTCGCTACCACCAGGCACACGGTGGTGGGCGACGGGTCGGCGAAGTACTCCACGAGCGGCTCGCTCACGGCCTTGGGCAAGCGATCGCACCCGTCCAAAATGACCAAGCGAAAGTCCGTGCCCATGGGGAAGGTGTTGAGCGAGGCGATGATGTCGTCGATGGCGGGGTCGCGCGTCATGTCGCGCTCGTCGAGGTTGAACGCGGCCATGCCGCTCTTCTCGAGGCGCGCCTTCATGCGCTCCACCGCGCGGGAGCGCTTGTATTCGTCGGCGCCCACAATCAGGTATGCAGGCAGCAAAGACGCTTCCGCCATCACCGGACCTCCTTCGTACACGTGTTGCTCCATTCTACCCGCTGCCGCCCGCGCAGCGCACGCGGAATCCCTCCCGCCCTGGCTCGATCGCGATATCGCCGACATCCTTGGTGCAGAGGAAGCGCGACCCATGCTCTTCGACGGCGCGCACGCATGCGGGGTCGGGATGCCCGTAGCTGTTGCCCTCGCCTGCGCTCGCAATGGCCAGTTCAGGGTCGAACACGTCCAGCACCTGTGCATCCACCGATGCTGCCGACCCGTGGTGGCCGAGCTTCAGCACGTCGATGCGGCCCACCAGCTCCGCGTAATCATGCTCCTGATCGACCTCCGTGTCTCCGGTGAGCACGACGGAAAGGGAGCGTCCTCCGCTGTCGTAGCGCACGTCGAGCACCAGGGAGTCGCCGTTCTCCTCCCCCGCCACCTCTTGCTGGGGCCAAACGACATTACAGGTAAAGCCACCGGCGCGCACCGTGTCGCCCGCGTCGAGCTCCATAATGCGCCCCGCTAGATCATCCTCAAGCTCTTCGGGAACGGCCCCCGCAGCCCCGCGTGCCACGAATACCTGCCCTACGCCCACAGCGTCAAGCACATCGGGCAACCCGCCCCAATGGTCGCGATCCCAATGCGTGACAACGACCGCGTCAAGCTGGTACACGGGGTTTCTGGCGAGAGCATCGAACACGGCATCGTCAACACCCGCGTCGACCAGCATGCACCCGGAGCCGTCCCGCACCAAAATGGCATCGGCCTGCCCCACATCGAGCACCGTGATGCCGGCAGGCGCGAAGAAAAGCCAGAACACGAGCCACCCCGCGCACACGGACGTGGCAGCGATGAGCGCGCCTGCAAGCGCTCGGCGCGAGAGCACGGGCCACAGCAGGTAGCACGCGACGGCAAGCACGTAAGGCACCGCGAGCGAAAGACCGTCGAGCGCCACGGGAATCGAAGCCAGCGGCACCGATGCGAGCAAGCGTGCCGCGAAGATCGAAGCATTCGCGATGCCTTCGGGAACCGCCATGAGCGGAGCCAAGACGGGCGCCAGCACGCACAGCGGCACCGCTACGATGCCGCACAGAAGAAGCCCGCTCATGAGCGGTCCCACGACGAGGTTCGCCACCGGCGCGATGAGCGAAAGGGTGCCGAAGACGGGGATGGTGAGGGGAAGCGTGGCCCACTGTGCCGAGAGCGTGAGCGACAACGCCTCGCCGATGGCGCCCGGGCAGCCCAGCCGCGCCAAGTGCCAGGCGATGGAGCGGCTGAACACCGCGATGAACAGCACGCTTGTCGCCGACAGCTGAAAGCCCAAATCGTAGACAACGCCGGGGTTCAGCGCCACGAAGCCCATGGTCGTGAGGCACAGCGCCGAGATGCCGTGGGCGCGCCTGCGTCCACCCTGAGCGAACATGGTGAGACACACCATGGCCACCGAGCGCACAGCGGAGGCGGCACCGCCCGTGAACAGCACGTAGGCAATCGACAGCGCGCCGATGCCGCTGAAGCGGGTGCCACGCGACAGGCGCGTGCGCGCCATGAGCCGCTCGACGAACGCGGCGATGAGTGCCAGGTGGCTCCCCGACACGGCGATGAGGTGCGAAAGGCCGGTTGCGGCGAACCGGTCCGAGGCTTCGGTTTGGTTGAGCTCCGCCACCGACCCGCACACCGTTCCCGCAATAAGGGCGCACGCCTCGCTGCGCGCGGGGTCGATCGCACGCAGTGCCGCCGCGCGCAGATCGCGTATGGGGTCGAAGCCGCAAGGAGGGTCGACGGACATCACGCGCACGGCATCCACCGAGGCGACCTCACCTTTCATGAAGCGCGACCGTGCCCAGTCGCTGTCGCCGAGCTCCTCGAAGCGCCCGACGAGGGTGAGCGTCTCCCCCATCTCGTAGGCCGCAGGAGCGGTGAGCCGCACCCGTCCCGCTTCCGCACCCGCGGCATCGACCGCCCGCGCGGTGCAGGAGACGCCGAAGCTCCCGACGTTTCCCTCCGAGCTCGCCACGAACCTATAGGCGCTCACGCTGCCCGTCAGCGCCGCATGCGACGCCTGCATGCTCGCTGCCCACAGCGCACACGACACGGCCCCGATAACACAACCGCACGCCGCCCATGCGGCCCACCGTGCCGCTGCAGACATGCCGACGCGCCGTGCCGCAAAGGCAGCAGCCGTGCACGCGCAGACAACGAGGGCGCACAGCGCAAGTGGGCCCGCACCGAGCCAGAGTTCCTTCCCGCCAAGATAGTCCTGCCAGGCGCACTCCAACAGCACGGCGGCGACCGCGCAGGCAGCAAGCGCCCCCGCGGCCGTCGGCGGAATGTACGGCCGCGGGGGCGCACCCTCCTCTACACGCAAATGAGGTCCTTCAGCTTCTCGTACTTCTTCTCGCCGATGCCCGAGACGCGCATGATGTCCTCGACGCTCGCAAACGGGCCGTTTTGCGTGCGGTCATCGAGGATGGCCTGGGCGGTCGAGGGCCCCACGCCAGGCAAGATATCGAGCTCATCGAGCCCGGCGCTGTTGATGTTCACCAGGGCAGCGGCGCCGGTGCCCGCGCTTCCGGCATCCGTGCCTCCTGCTGCCCCGCCCGATACCGCAGGCACCTCTTCGCCCACGCGGGGCACGTACACCTTCACGCCGTCTGTAAGTTTCTCGGCGCGGTTGATGGCAGAGGCGTCCGCGTCCGCCGCGAGGCCGCCCGCCGCCTCGATCGCATCGTTCACCCGCGCACCTTCCGGCAGCTCCACGACGCCGGGCCGCGCGACCGCACCCGCTACGTCGACGATGACCGTTGCGGGCTTCGCCTCGGGCTCATCATCTGCAACGTCTTTATCCCCAGCATCTTGCCCGTCTTCGACATCGCCCGCGCCGCCGCCTGAACCGGCCTCTTCCCCAGAGGAGCCCGTGCGCTCGATGAGCACGTCCTGCGGGCCCGTCGCCCACACGATGCCCAGCCCGCACGCCCCGATGAGCACCGCCGCGAGCGCGAGCACGGCCGCCATATAGGTCTTCCTGCTGCGCACGACCTGCAGCGCGCGCTTCGATCCTGTTTTCAAAGACTCTTCCATCTGCGCCATGGCGCCACCTCCCTGCCGCCATGGTTCCACGGCGGCGCGGACGCACCCGGCACAAATCGAAAACGTCCCGCACGACCTTACGGCACGCCGACGCGATTCCGACATTCGTGTTGGAAAGCAGTCGGGCCGCCCGAACACTCGGACAGCCCGACAACAACTGCCCTGTTCAGAGGCTTATAACTCAATCTGCTTACAGCACATCGCGGTGGAACACGGCGATCATCACGGCCGCAGAGGCACGCGCCGCGTTGCCCTGGGGCTGCAGCTCGCGACCGCCGCCCGCGACCTCGACGCCGTTCATGATGCCCTCGTTGATGACCCATTTGACCGCATCTTGCGCCCATGACGACACCTTGGACCAATCGGGCATACGGGTGGCAGAAGAGCTGGTCACGGTCGTATTCAGCCCGCCGATCTTATTTGCGTAGCTCGCCAGCATCACGCACAGCTGCTCGCGCGTGATGGGGTCGTCTGGCCCAAAGGTATTCGAGTCACCGTACCCGTTGATAACGCGGGTGGCACGTGCCCACTTGATCGCGTCTCCATAGTACGCGCCGTAGTTCACATCGCTGAAGGCCGCCGATTCGCGCTTGGGCTCACCCGCCATGCGATACAGGATCGTCGCGACCTGCCCGCGCGTGATGGTGTCGTACGGACCGAACGCAGGACGGTCGCTGTAGCCGCTCATGAGGCCGTGGTTGAGCGTGTACAGGAAGTTCTCGCCGCCATCCGAAGCGACGTACCAATCGTTCGGGTTCACGTCGATGAACACCTGGTCGAGGTAGATCGCCTGAGCCTGGACGATCACGGTAGCGTAGCCGTCGAGGGCGCTCTCATCGAAGCCCGTGCCGCTCGTGGCACCGAAGAACTCGACCCAGCACCAACGGCCGGCCGCCTCGAACGCCGCGACACCAATGCTCGAGAACCGCGCGTTAATCATGTTGGAGTAGTGACCGGGAGAGCTCGTCCACAGCGCATTGGCATACGATGCGGTCGAGGCGCCCATCAAGATGTTCTCGCCCGCCGCAGACCCGGTGCTCACGCCGAGCTCGTCGGCAGCGTTGAAGCAGCTCTGCCCGTTGGGACGGGTGTGGTCGAACGAGACCTGGATCTCAGCCGCGCGCAGCATGGCCACGGCCTCGAGGTTCGTGTCGTAGGTGAGCGGACGCACGCCTTGGGCGGCGCGCGCCTGGTTGATGAGGTCGACGAGCTTGCGCGCCTCGGTTTGATGGTATTCCCCGATCAGCCCGATGTTGAACACGGCGGTCGAAGAAGCCTGCAGGTCGATGACGTCGCTCTCGCGCGATGCTGGCTCGCCCAGACAGGGGCCGTCAGACGCTTCCTGCTGGAGCGCAGCCGCCAGCACGGGCTCCTCCTCCGCCGCGAGCGCAGGCGCCGGCAGCAGCGCCGCGCACACCGCAGCCGTTGCAACAAGTATGCGTGCCAACGAGCTGAGATATCGTTGCATGATAGCCATAGGCAACTCCCCACCCTCATGCAGGCCACAACGGGCCTCGCACCAATCCGATAAACCCATCGTAGCGCTTAGCTAAGAAATCACTGACACGACGGCTAAGCGGGGCGGCGGAAGGAAGAAAACGGGACGTTGAAAGGGTTGTTCCTGGGCAAGAAATCAAACATGCCTGCCAAGAGCCCCCATAATGGAACCTCTTGGCGGGCATGTTGCATCGACGCACTTCTCCCCAGGGGAGAAGTGCGTCACTTGCGGGAGCGCGGCGCGTGGTAGCAGGGCGCGGGATAGTCGATGTGCTCGACGGTATCGACCAGGTGCTGAATCATTGCCTCGTGGTCGAACATGTCCCACGCGGCGTGGACGGCGTCCAGCTTGGCATGGGTCTCGGGGCGGCGCGGCATGAACAGCGTGCAGCAGTCCGGCGCATCCTGCGTCGAGATGTCGTAGGTGCCAATATCTTTGGCGCGCGCGATGATCTCCTGCTTGTCCGAGCCGATGAGCGGACGGAACACCGGCAGGCTCACGACCTCGTTCACCGCCATGATGTTCTCGAGCGTCTGAGACGCCACCTGACCGAGCGACTCGCCCGTCACGATGGCCTTGGCGCCCTCGATGGCCGCCAGGCGCTCGGTCACCGCGTACATCACGCGACGATACATGATCACGCGCAGATCGCTGGGGCATGCGAGCGAGATCTCGCGCTGGCAGTCGCCGAACGGCACGACGTACAGGCGGCCGATCTGCACCGACGGCGCCAGGGCGGAGATGATGTCCTGCACCAGAAACTCGCTCGTATCGGCCGTCTGCGGCCTGCCCGAGAAATGCACCGGCACGGGAACGGCGCCGCGGCGCGCGAGCATCCAGGTGGCAACCGGCGAATCGATGCCACTCGAAAGCAGCGTCATGACCTTGCCGGCGCTCCCCTGGGGAAGACCGCCCACGCCGCGCTCGCTGCGCGCGTACACGTAGACGCTACCCTGCACCACGAGCACGTGCACCTGCACGTCCGGGTCGTGCATGAGGACCTTCTTGTCCGGGAAGGCCTCGCACAGCACCTCGCCCACCTGGCGGTTGAGATCGATGGAGGTGAGCTCGTAATCGGTGTTCGACCGGCGCGCCGCCACCTTGAAGCTATAGAAGTCCCCCGCCTCGCGCAGGGCGCGCACCGCCGCCTCGCAGTATTCGTGCGGGTCGCGGTTGGTGTGGAAGGCGAGCGACACGCGCGCGACGCCGGGCGTGCGCGCGATGGTGTCGAAGGCGCGCTCGGCCTCGCCGGGCGCGGAGAACGTCACGAGGATATGGCCCGAGATGCGCACGATCGTGGACACGGAAAAGGCGGCCAAGGCCGCCTTCAGGTTATCCATGAGGATGTGCTCGAAACGGGCGCGATTCTTGCCCTTCAGTCCAATCTCGTGATAGTGGACCAGGCAGACGCGACTCGCCATGCTGTTACGCTTCCGGCGTGCTGTGCTTCAGCGCCTCGTGGAAGCGCTCGTGGTCAAACGAGATGTTGCCATCGAGGATCTCGTCCATCGCCATAGAAATCGTGTCGGCGCCGGACAGAGCGATCGTGATGTCGTCAACATCCTGAACAGCCAAGACACGGCTGTGCTGGCCGCGCAACATGCTGTTGATGTCGCAGGCGCGCTTGGAAGCGAGCGAGGCCAGGAGGAACCGGTTGTTCTCGGTCTTCTCCAGCAGGTCGTCGATGCGGGGCTTGATTACGGACACAGGGCCTCAGTTCCTTTCATGCTTATCGAGTACCGCCAGAAGCTCGTCGACGGCACGATCGAGGTCGTCGTTGACGACCACGTCGTCGTACCGGTCGGCCAGGGCCATCTCGCGTTCAGCGTTGGCAAGGCGCAGCGCGAGCGAATCGGCGCTTTCCGTGCCGCGGTTGCTCAGGCGCTCTTGCAAAACGGGAAGAGAGGGCGGCATGATGAACACGAGCACCGCCTCCGGGAAGCGCTCCTTCACCTGGAACGCACCCTGGACGTCGATCTCGAGGACCAGCGAAGAGCCCGCGGCGAGCTTGGAGGAGACCTCGCTCACCAGCGTGCCGTAGCGGTGACCGTGGACGTTTGCCCACTCGACGAACTCGTCGGCATCAAGGCGGCGCGTGAACTCCTCTTCCGTGAGGAAGTAGTAGCTTGTGCCGTCGATTTCACCCTCTCGCGGCTCTCTCGTGGTAGCCGAAACCGTCAGGCCAAGATCGGGACGGAGCTCGCGCACACGGGCTACCAACGTTCCCTTTCCTGCACCTGACGGTCCGGAAATCACAAAGAGCTTAGGATTGATGCAGCTCACTTACTTGGAGAGCTGCTCGAGGAGCTGCTCGCGCTGACGGACGCCGAGGCCCTGAACGCGACGGGTGGCGGAGATGCCCAGCTCGTCCATGATCTTAGCGGCCTTGGCCTTGCCATAGCCGGGGAGGGACTCGATGAGCGTGGAGACCTTCATGCGGGAAGCGATGGGGTCCTCGGAGTTGAGAACGGACTCGAGGGAAACCTCGCCCTTCTTGATCTTCTCGCGAAGCTCGGCACGGGCGTGACGGGCGGCAGCAGCCTTCTCAAGAGCGGCCTTGCGCTGCTCATCGGTGAGCTGGGGAAGCGCCATGATACCTCCAAATACTTAGGAATACATACGATGAAAAGATGGCGCACGAACACATACGGTATGGTCATGTGGCTCATGCGCGTAGATACCTTAGTCGATGTTCCTGCAAACTTCAAGCAAAAGCGCAGGAAGACCGGACAAACGGCACCTTGCTCCATAGAACGTCCGCGATATTTGCGCAGGAACGGACCGGTGGGGCGAAGCGCGCCTAGAGGTTCTCGACGAGCTCGGCCACGATCGCGTCGAATGCGGCCACGGGATCGTTTGCGCCGGTCACAGGCCTGCCGACCACGATATGGCTCGCACCGCGCGCGATGGCCTCGGACGGCGTGGCCACGCGGCTCTGATCGCCCAGCGCGGCTCCGACGGGGCGAACACCCGGCGTGACGACGAGCGCGTCCTCACCCAGAAGTTCACGCATGTGCGCGGCCTCCTGGGGCGAGCACACCACGCCATCGATGCCGTTTGCCTGCGCGAGCGCTGCCAGGCGGTCGGCCTCCTCGGCCGCAGAGCAGGTAAGGCCGATCTGCGCAAGGGCCTCCTCGTCCATGCTCGTGAGCACCGTGACGGCGATCACCTTTGCGCGCCCCCCGTCCACTGCCGCGGCCTCGACGCCCTCACGCGCCGCGGCCATCATGGCGCCGGCGCCCAAGCCGTGGATGGTGAGCAGGTCGGCACCGGTGCGGGCAGCAGCCTCGGCAGCACCGCGCACCTGGTGCGGGATGTCGTGGAGCTTGAGGTCCAGGAATACCTTGAACCCGCGCTTGCGGAACTCGTCGACGATGGCAGGCCCCTCGGCATAGAAGAGCGTCATGCCCACCTTCAGCCACGTCGCATGGCCGGAGAGCGCATCGGCGAGCTCGAGGGCGCGCTCGCGTCCGCAGTCGATGGCGACAATCATGCGGTCGCGCGCATCGGTCTCTAGCATATGACGGCTCCCCTCAGCTCGTTGATGTCGGAAACCCCCTGGCTCTCGGCCCAGGCCTCGAGCTCGTGCAGGATGCGCACCGATGCGGTGGGGTCGGCGAAGTTGGCCATACCCACCGACACGCAGGTGGCGCCCGCCAGGATGAACTCCGCGGCATCCTCGCCGGTCATGACGCCGCCGACGCCGTTCACCGGGATCTTCACCGCATTGGCGACCTCCCACACCATGCGCACGGCGATGTGGTGGCACAGCGGGCCGGACATACCGCCCGTGGGCTTGGACAGGCGCGAGCGGCGCGTGTGGACGTCGATCGCCATACCGGAGATGGAGTTGATGACCGAAAGGCCGTCGGCGCCCTCGGCCTCGAGGGCGCGCGCGATCTCGGCCACGCGCACCGGGGCCATCTTGACGACGAGAGGCTTGTCCGTGACCTTGCGGCACGCGCGCATGACCTCGGCCGCGCCCTCGGGCGTGGAGCCGCACGCAGCGCCGCCCGCAGCGATGTTGGGGCAGCTCACGTTGATCTCGAAGCCAGCGGCCCAGGGGCACAGCTCACAGAACAGCTCGAGCGCGCGGACGTACTCCTCGGTGGAGTGGCCGGCGACCTGACAGATGACCTGCGTGCCCTTGGCCGTGAGGTCGGCCAGGTACTCACCGGACTCCTCGGCAAAACCACGCACGCCGGGATTCTGCAGGCCCACGGAGTTCATCATGCCGCCGGGGATCTCGCACATGCGGGGCGCGGGGTTGCCGGGCCAGGGCTCGGCGGCGCACCCCTTGGTGGTGATGGCGCCCAGCTCCGAGACGTCGATGAACGGCTCGAACTGCCACCCCTGGCCAAACGTGCCGGCCGCGGTGTTGATGGGGTTCTTCATCTTGATGCCGCCGAAGTCGACGGCCATGCTCACCTGGCTCACCAGACCACCACCTTCGATGCGTCGAAGACCGGGCCGCACATGCAGGCGCCCTTCATGCCTTCGGTTGTTTCCACGTTGCAGGTGCTGCAGGCACCGAAGCCGCAGCTCATCATGCGCTCCAGCGACGCCTCGCAGTACGCACCGGCAGCGAGCGCCGCCTCGGCGACCTTTTGCATCATGACGCCGGGGCCGCAGGTCGCCACGTAGTCGTAGCCGCCCTGCTGCAGAAGCTCGGCCGCCAAATCGGTCACGAAGCCGCAGTGGCCCTCGGTGCCGTCATCGGTCGCGACGGACAGGGTCTGCGCACCCAGGGCGTCGAGTTCGCTTTCGCCCACCAGCTCGCTGGCGGTCTTCGCGCCCAGGCACACGTCGAAGGGAATGCCCGCGCGGGCGAGCTCTGCCGCAAGCGGGACCAGGGGCGGAACACCGATGCCGCCGCCCACCAGAAGCGCGCGGGAGCACTCAGCAGGCACGCCCCAGCCCTTGCCGCCGGGACCCAGCACCGTCGAGGTGTCGCCGGGCTTCATGCGCGAGAGGCGCTCCGTGCCATCGCCCACCACGGCGTACCAAATCTCAACCGTGCCGGCGTCCGCGTCGGCGCGGGCAAAGGACAGCGGGATGCGCAGCAGGCTCATGGCGTTGCCGGGCACCTCGAAATTCATGAACTGACCGGGCTTGATGGTTTTCGCGAGCTGCGGAGCCTCGATGACGAGCGAGAAGATGTCTTGCGCAATCTTGTCGTTCGATACGATGCGAAACTCATGCAGGCGCGCGGAAGAAGGCTGGGGCATATGCGAATCCTCTCCTTTGACGTTGCACGGAAATAAGCGGGCGGGCCGCCGCCGTCCTTATACCCAAGGAGGCATGCGGCCCGCGATCTCACGGGTTGAATGTTAGCAGACGACGCCGTCGCGCAGCGTGGGCACGCCGCCCACGAACACATCGGTCGCGCGGCCGCATACCTCGGCTCCCTTGAAGCCGCTGTTCTGGGAGCGCGACTCGAAGCCGTCCTCGCCCACCGTCCAGCGGACCTCGGGGTCGAACACGGTGATATCGGCGACGGAGCCCGCCTCGATCTTCACCTGGTCGACGCCCAGAATCTGGCGCGGCGCGATGGCCATGAGCTCGACCATGCGCTGGTAGCTGATCTGGCCGGTCTTCACCAGGTGCGTGTTCACGAGCGCAAGGGAGGTCTCGAGGCCGATCATGCCGAACGGCGCGAGCTCGAACTCGCGGGACTTCTCCCAGTCGGCGTGAGGGGCGTGATCGGTCACGATGGCGTCCACCGTGCCGTCGGCCACGCCGGCGCGGATGGCGGCGGCGTCATCGGCCGTGCGCAGTGGCGGGTTGACCTTGAGGTTGGTGTCGTAGGTCTCGGTGATGTCATCCTCGGTGAGGAACATATGGTGCGGGGTCGCCTCGCAGGTGACGGGCAGGCCCTCGGCCTTGGCGGCGCGCACCATGTCCAGGCCGCACGCGGTGGAGATGTGCTGGATGTGCAGCTTGGCCCCGGTGAGGCGCGCGATCATGATGTCGCGCTGGATCTGGAGCTCCTCGCCCTCGGCGGGCCAGCCCAGAAGGCCCAGGCGCGTGGAGACCACGCCCTCGTTCACCTGGCCCTCGCCCACGAGGTCCTCGTCCTGGCAGTGGCTCATGAAGACCTTGCCGAACATCTTGCCGTAGTCCATGGCGCGGCGCAGCATGCCGGCGCCCTGGACGCCGT
Source organism: uncultured Collinsella sp. (assembly GCA_944321445.1). Taxonomy (GTDB): domain Bacteria; phylum Actinomycetota; class Coriobacteriia; order Coriobacteriales; family Coriobacteriaceae; genus Collinsella. Next base: position 14,284 of record CALULJ010000005.1, on the reverse strand, counting down.
GGCCGTCATCGGTGAAGGCTACGCAGCCGTGCGCGACCATGTCGCCCATCTCGGAGATGATCTCGCCCTTGAGGCCCTTGGTGATGGCGCCGGACGGGTACACGCGGCAGTGGCCGCAGGATGCGGCGACGGACTTCACGTACTCGATGGTCACGCCGTTATCGGTCACGGGCTTGGTGTTGGGCATCGAGCACACGCCGGTGAAGCCGCCGCGGGCGGCAGCGCGCGTGCCGCTCTCGATGTCCTCCTTGTGCTCCAGACCCGGGTCGCGCAGGTGCACGTGCATGTCCACGAGGCCGGGCACGAGATACTTGCCGGTAAGGTCGATGACCTCGGCGCCGTCGAGGGTAAGGTTCTCCCCCACGGCCTCGATGCGGCCGTCGACGATCGCGACGTCGGCCACGCCGTCAAGGTTGACGGACGGGTCGACGATGTGGGCGTTCTTAAGAAGCAAGGCCATTATCGGCACCTCCAAGCAGCAGATACAGGGCGGCCATGCGCACGCAGATGCCGGCGTAGACCTGGTCGAGGATGACCGAGCGCTCGGGGTGGTCGGCCATGTAGGAATCGAACTCCACACCGCGGTTGATGGGGCCGGGGTGGCAGATGATGGCGTCGGGCTTCATGAGGTGCTCGCGCTTCTTGGTGAGGCCGAACAGCTCATGGTACTCGCGCAGGCTGGGGAACGGCGCTCCCTCGAGGCGCTCGCGCTGGATGCGCAGCATGTAGACCACGTCGAGCTCGGGCAGGACATCGTCCAAGCAGTAGCTCACGCGATCGGCGCCCAGCACGTCCGGACGCGCGGGGATGAGCGTGCCCGGGGCGATGATGGTGACCTCGGCGCCCATGATCTTGAGCGCGGGGATGAGCGAGCCGCACACGCGGGAGTGCGCGATGTCGCCCACGATGCCCACCTTCAGGCCCTCGAAGCTCCCCTTGCGCTCCCAAATGGAGTACAGATCGAGCAGCGCCTGCGTGGGATGGCCGTGCTTGCCGTCGCCGGCGTCGATGACCGAAACCGGCGAGCTCTGCGTGACGATGTAGGGGGCGCCGGCGTGCTTGTCGCGGATGACGACCATGTCAATCTTGTAGGAGTTGAGCGTCATCACGGTGTCGATGAGGCTCTCGCCCTTGACTGTGGAGGTCGAGGAGCCGCCGAAGTTGAGGGTGTCGGCGGAAAGGCGCTTCTCGGCGAGCTCGAAGGAGCTGCGGGTGCGCGTGGAGGGCTCGTTGAACATGTTGACGATCGTCTTGCCCTTGAGCGTGGGAACCTTCTTAATCGAACGCTCGTTGACCTGCGAGAACGCCTTGGCGGTCTCGAGGATGGTCATAAGATCGGTATCGGAGTACTCCCTGATATCGATCAGATGCTTATGGTTGAAGGCCATAGCGGCTACTCACCTCCCAGCGGCGCGGAGCCCACGTGGGCGCCGGCCTCGATTTCCGTGATCTCGACCGCCGTGCGACCGTCGACTTCCTTGAGGTACAGACGCACGTTCTCCTCGTGCGACGAGGGAACGTTCTTGCCCACAAAATCCGGGCAGATGGGCAGCTCGCGATGGCCGCGGTCGACCAGCACGGCGAGCTCGATGCGGCTGGGACGGCCCAGGTCCATGATGGCGTCGAGGGCGCAGCGGATGGTGCGGCCCGTGTAGAGGATGTCATCGACCAGCACGATGCGCTTGCCGTCCACGTCGAACGGGATGTTGGTCGCGTGGACCTCGGGCGAGAAGTGAGTCAGGAAGTCGTCGCGATAGAAGCTGATGTCCAGGCTTCCCAGCGGCACCTCCACCCCTTCGATGTCCTTGATACAGTCCACGAGCTCCTTGGCGAGCAGATCGCCGCGGGTGACGATGCCCACGATGGCAAGGTTCTCGCAGCCCTCGTTGCGCTCGAGGATCTCGTGAGCGATGCGGGTGATCGCGCGCGAGACCGAAGCCTCGTCCATGATGACGGCCTTGGGTGAAGACGTGCTCATCAAGCTCCTTCCTTCGGTGACACGGCGCCCGGCACGGGTGCGCCTGAGCCGCGCGCCAAAAAAATAGATGCCCAACCGCGCGCGGCGAGACACCCACAAGAAGAAGCTGCGAATCAGCTGTATGTCGTCCCTTGCCGTATCTCGTACGCGCTTAAAGGTTACGGTTCAGTATAGCCGCCCTTACAACAAAGAAGCCTGACTGAATAAAAGTTTTCGTCAGCTGCATACAATCTGCCGCAAACGGCGGTACGCCGGGATTTCCCGGCAAACGACGAGGGAGCGCCGTGATGACGTCCCCTCGCCAACAATCTATGCCGTGGCCATTTCCTTTTCGTAATCGCGATACTCCAGCCGGGCGTTGACTGAGTCGATGGTCACGCGGGTGTTGCGGCCATCGCGCCAGCCGACAAGGGCACCGGAGGCGAGCATTTGCGTCACGCGTGGCCGGGAAACACCGAGCCTGGTAGCGGCCTCACTCGCAGACACCGTAGGAATGGAGGCAAGCGATACGTCAACGCCGATGAGAATGACGCGACCCCCACGCTCTGGCTCGTTGCCGAAGGTAGGCTTAGGAGGCTCGACGCCGTGAATCAACCAGTCCTCCGCCGTGCACTTGAGCCAGTCCGCAGCCATCTCTGCCGCGTCCTCGAACGATTCCCCTTGCGTTCCGCCTTCGAGATCAAACGGGAGTGCGAGGACGAATCCGTCCTCCTCGAACAGCTCAAACTCCTGCATAACGAACATATAAGGCTCCTCTATGACGTGCGATGCTCCAAGAATCGAATCTATTTCAATCCCGCTTGTTTCTTAATCTTCTCGAAAAGCTGATTGGATATCTCTTTGTGGCGCGGAACCTGCGTGAAATGAACTCCGTCTGTCCAGTGCTCATGGTTCGTTCCGCCAGTGGGCCAAAGGCCGCCTCTCCTGAGAAAATCGGTCACCTCTTTCCTCTTGACCATCGCGCTCCTTTCGTCATTGATATCTTAACTCAGTTTATAGGTATTATCAACAGGAGACTTAACTCGATTAATGCGTATAAATCGACTAAGTCATCTCCCTTTACAAGGACGCGTCGCAAAGCGTCGCATATGTGACGAGGGGACGCCATGATGGCGTCCCCTCGCAGCGAACGTTGATATCGACGATAGGCTAGTCGAGCCAGACCTGATCTTCGGCGAGCTGCTCGAAGAAGATGCGGCCCTGGTACTTCTCGTCGCGGGCGCTGTGCACCTTGAAGGCGGCACGACCGTCGTCGATGAAGCCGACCATCTGCACCTTGCCCAAACGGTGGCTCATGATGTAGCGGAAGCTGTTGGCCATGCCGCTCATCTGCGCCTTCGCGTCGCCGACGATGCGGATGCCCTCGGCGAGCGGGACCTGCAGATGGTCCTCGAACCCAACGGGAACGCGGCACTGGTACAGGTAGTACGGCACCACGCCGATGGACACGAGCCCCGTCATGAGCTCGCGCAGCGTCTCGGCGTCATCGTTCACGCCGCGCAGCAGCACGCCCTCGTTGCGCACCGTGCAGCCCGCCTCGCGCAGCAGGCGCACCGCGGTGTAGGCGTCCTCGGTGATCTCGCGCGGATGGTTGAACTGCGTGACGATGATGATGGCCTTTGCCTTCGCGTAGCGCGACAGGAGCTTCAGCAGCTCGCCGTCGTCCTCGGTGATGCGCTGCGGGAAGGTTGCGGGCACGCTCGTGGTGAAGCGGATGTAGTCCACGTTCGGCAGGAACGCGAACGCCTTGAGGTACTCGCCGATGCGATCGTTGGAGTTCAGGAACGCATCGCCGCCGGACACCGAGATGTTATCGATCTCGGGATGGTCGCCGATGTACTCCGCGAGCTTGGGGATACGGAGCGACGCCTCGTCCTCATCGAGACGCGCGAAGTCGCGACGATAGCAGTGGCGCGCGTAGCCGAGGGCATGGTTGTTGGAGATGATGAGCACCGACTTCTGGTACTTGTGCTGACCGCCCTGTATCACCGACTCGGTGTTCTCCTGCGCCTTGGCGTCGATGGCGGCCGGAAGGGTCAGGTCGGGCACGATCATCTTCTTGATGGGGTCGTCCGCGTCGAGCTTGTTCATGAGCCGCAGGTAGTACGGGGTAACGAGCACAGGATAGCGCTCCTCGAAGGGAGCGAGCTCGGCATAGCGCTCGTCGCTGAGCCCCAGAGGCTCTTTCAGGTCAGATAGGGTGCGATAGCTTTCATCCAGAAGTTTCTGCCAACGACTCATTGCAAGACCTCGATTCGAATTCCGCCGGGGCGCGCAACCCACGGGAAGCGCGCCGAAACGGCGCCCCTACGTTCACGCGGGAACGGGCGACGCGCCCGTTTCTCGCAAGAAGCGGACATCCCGTTCGGGGTGCCCGCGAACCGTGTCCCGGTATGGTTTTATAGATACCAGCATTGGCTGTTCTTTATGCGTTTCTCCCGCTGTGTGGTCGTATTTGGGCTGCAACCGGATGAAGCGGACATGCAGAGCCGCGACGCTAGAGCGTTCCCTGGCCGCCGGCAAGGCAAACGCAGTAGTAGATGGAATCACCATGTACGCCGGAGATGACACATATGCAGCCTTCCGCCGCATGGCCGCCTTCCCCGCCGCCGACAGCAGAAAGCTCGCGCTCATCGAGTTCGCATGCACCCGGTTCATCGAATTCAGCCATGAAATCCTCGGACGAAAGCTCGAAGCCCGCATCTTGGGCAATCGCAGCGGCGCGAGCGGCCATGTCCTCAGGCCCGAGACCCTTGAGGCCATCGACCTGCGCCCTGAGCTCCGTATCCTCGGAAACTCTCTTCATAAACGCAAGCAATGTATCGTTAATACCCGCTCCCCTCGCGATTTCGATCTTCCCTTCTCAATTGTATGAGTTGACGCGAACCGGACATGAGGCATGGCGCCAGTCGTGCATTTACGTCACCAGTTGCGCATGACGCGCTCGGTACACCATGCGCAAGCAAAAACTTTTCGAATAGCCCTTGCGCGGCCCCGTGATTTGCGTATACTGTTCCTTGCTTCGTTTGGAGCCCATATTCCTCGATAGCTCAATGGTAGAGCCCGCGGCTGTTAACCGCGTTGTTGTAGGTTCGAGTCCTACTCGAGGAGCCAGAGACATCAGCCCCGTCGGATTCCCGGCGGGGCTTTTTGTTGGTTTAAGAGGCACCGTGCCAACTGGCAATCGAAGAGCCCTGGCCACAGTTTTTTAAAAAATATCTTGCAAGCCACCTGTATTTGCGTATACTGTTCCTTGTTGCGACCGAGCAACCATATTCCTCGATAGCTCAATGGTAGAGCCCGCGGCTGTTAACCGCGTTGTTGTAGGTTCGAGTCCTACTCGAGGAGCCAGAAGTTTTAAGCCCCGTCGGTTCTCCGGCGGGGCTTTTTCGTTGCAAACAACATGGCCAACCAAAAAGCCGCCCTGCAATTCACAGGGCGGCTTTACTGGGAAAACTAGTTCTCGATGTAGTCCTTGAGCTTGCTCGAGCGGCTCGGGTGGCGCAGCTTGGCGAGCGTCTTGGACTCGATCTGACGGATGCGCTCGCGGGTGACGCCGAACTCGCGGCCCACTTCCTCGAGCGTGCGCGGATGGCCGTCAACAAGACCGAAGCGCAGCTCGATGACCTTGCGCTCGCGATCGGCCAGCGAATCGAGCACCTGGGTGAGCTGCTCCTGAAGCATCGAGAAGCTCGCGGCATCAGGCGGAACCTCGGCGTTGGAGTCCTCGATGAAGTCGCCCAGCTGGGAATCCTCTTCCTCGCCAATAGGCGTCTCGAGCGAGACGGGCTCCTGGCTGATCTTCTGGATCTCGCGCACGCGGTCGGCGCTCATATCCATCTCGGCACCGATCTCCTCGGGCGTCGGGTCGCGGCCCAGATCCTGCAGCAGCTGGCGCTGCACGCGCACGAGCTTGTTGATGGTCTCGACCATGTGCACCGGGATGCGGATGGTACGGGCCTGGTCGGCGATGGCGCGCGTGATGGCCTGACGGATCCACCAGGTGGCGTACGTCGAGAACTTGAAGCCCTTCTCGTAGTCGAACTTCTCAACCGCGCGGATGAGGCCCAGGTTGCCCTCCTGGATGAGGTCGAGGAACAGCATGCCGCGACCAACGTAGCGCTTGGCGATAGAGACGACCAGGCGCAGGTTCGCGGAAATGAGGGCCTGCTTGGCCTCGAGACCCACCTGCTCCACGCGGGAAAGGCGGCGCATCTCGGCGCGCGTGAGCTTGAGCTCGCCCGCCTCGGCGGCCTCGAGCTTGTTGCTCGCGTCAAGGCCCGCCTCGATCTTCATGGCGAGGTCGACCTCGTCGGCGGCGGTCAGCAGGTCGACCTTGCCGATCTCCTTCAGGTACATGCGCACCGGATCACCGGTGAGCATCACGGTCGAAGCGTCGATACCGCGAGCGCGCGAACGCGAACGGGACGTCCTCACGCGAGACTTGCGCTTGGAGCGCGTCGAGGCCATCTCGGCATCGGCGTTCTTGGCGACCTTGATCTCGTGGTCCTCGATGCTCTCGTCGCCCAACTCATCATCGTCGAGCACGTCATCGGTATCGTCCACGCCGAGCGCGGTATCGTCGTCATCGCCGGCTGAGATAACGTCGACACCATGGTCGCGCAGGTTGCGGTATACGGAGTTCAGCTGTGCATCGGACACGTCGACATCTTTGAGTGCGATCTGGATGTCGTCCTCGGTGACAGAGCCGGTCCTTGAGCCCTGGTCCAGAAGCTTGTCAACAAGCGATTCGAGCTCGGGACCCATGCTATCGGTCTTCTTTGGCACAGATTCTCCCTTCTTAGTCACAGGACACACTACTTTAGCACATCGTGTTATACCCGCCTAGCCGAGAATCCATCTTTCGTCAAGCATTCTTCTGAAAAACGGGTACATGCGTCGGGGGACGGTTGCGATGGCTGCTCACACGGGCGAGCGCTATGCACCGCCCTGCTGGTCGTACTGTCGGAACGGATCGGCAACGCCTTCGACCGCACGCTCGAGCTCTCGCACGCGCGCGGCATCCTGCGTGGCGCGTATGGCCATGTCGCGGCGCTCCTCGACCGTGAGCGACCGGTCGCTGCGCAGGCGAGCCTGAGCCTGCCGCATGCGACGGCGAATCGTGTACAGCTCGAGCGTATCGAGGAGAAACTCGATGTTGGTCTCGGTGGGGTGCGCGCTTGTCGCGTCGATCGTGCCCGCGCTCACGAGCTGCGGGGCCTCGGGACACACCGAGCGCGCAGCGGCCATGACGTCGGCGGCGGTACTGCCCTCGGGCGTGGCGAGAACCGCCCAGGCTATGGCCTCGTGCCGCGAATCGATCCAGTCGATCTCGGTGATGCGCTCGGCAAAGGAGCGGAAGCTGTCCGGATACGTGGTGAGCAGGCACAGCAGCTCGCGCTCGCCGGTGAGCGAGCGTCGCTCGAGCTCGGTGAGGGGTGCCGCGGGCGCGGCGGCAACGGCAGGTTCCGAGGAAACGGATGCACCCGCTCCCCCGTCAGCCTCCATCGGCACGTAGTCGTACGGCTCCTCATCGAAAGGCTCGGACCCCCACGGCTCTCCCCCGCCGGGCGCGGTAGATGGACGCGCAGGCGCGGACGCAGGAGCTGCGGCGGCGGAACGGTCGCGCTGGGCGCGGTCGCGCATGCGCTCGCGATTGCGCGCTGTTTCCTCCTCGCGCGCCACCTGACGAAAGACGCGGGTCGCGGCCTCGCGGACCATATCCGGGTCAGCCCCCAGCCGGTCGGCGATCTGCATGTAATACGTATCGATCATATAGCTCGTACGGAGCGGATAGATGAGACGGCACGCGTCCTCGAGCGCGCGGGCGCGCCCGGCGGGCGTCGTGACGTCGCTTCTGCCCTCAAGTTTGCGGAAGACGAAGTCCAGCAGGGGCTCCGCCGCATCGAGCATCGCGCGCAGGTCCTCCCCGCTGCGGTCGCGCAGGAAGTCTGCGGGGTCGAGGTCGTCGGGCAAAATGACGCAGCGCAGGTCCACCGAGCCCGTCTCGACGAACTGGATGGCGCGCTCGGCGGCTTTCTGACCGGCGGCATCGCCGTCGAACAGGTACACGATGCGCTTGGCGAAGCGCGTCAGCGTCTTCACGTGGTGCTCGGTAAGCGCCGTGCCCAGCGTGGCGACCACGTTTTTGATGCCTGCCTCCCAGCAGGCGATGGCATCGGTGTAGCCCTCCACGACAATGGCCTCGTCCGCGGCGACGATATGTTCCTTTGCCCAGTTGAAGCCATAGAGGTTGCGCTTCTTGTGGAACACCGGCGTCTCGGCCGTGTTGAGGTACTTGGGCTCGCCCTTCCCCATGATGCGTCCGCCGAAGGCGATGCAGCGGCCCTGCTCGTCGAAGATGGGGAACATCACGCGGTCGTAGAACCGGTCGGAAAGCCTTCCGCGATCGCGGCTCACCGCAACGTTCGCATCGATCATCTCGCGCGGCTTGAAACCCTTGGCGGAAAGATGTGCCACCAGGCTGCCACGCCCGGGGGCGTAGCCCAGCCGGTAGCGCTGGCACATGGCCGATCCAATGCCGCGCGAGGAGAAGTACTCGCGCCCGCGCCCGTCTTTCCCACGCATGAGCATGGTATGGAAAAAGGCGCACGCCTCCTCGCACACATCGATGATGCGCGAGCGCTTCGTGCCCTGGCGGGCCCGCGGCGCGTCGTCGGCGATCTCGATGCCGGCGCGGTCGGCGAGATAGCGGATGGACTCGGGAAACGAAAGGTTCTCGCGCTTCATGACGTAGGTGAAGGCGTCGCCACCCTCGCCGCAGCCGAAGCAGTGCCACACCTGGGTAGCGGGAATGACGTGGAACGACGGGGTCTTCTCGCCATGGAAGGGGCAGCAGCCCCAAAACTCCTGACCGCGGGGCTTGAGCTCCACGGTCTCCTGCACCAGCTGTACCAGGTCGGTCGCCGCGCGCACGCGGTCCTTGTCCTCATCGGAAATCAAACGAGTCGCACCCCGCTTTCGCCGAACGTTTCGCGAATAGTCTCTATATTCCCCAAAACCGTCGCGATGAGCTCGTCGGTGCTGTCAAAGACGCGCGAGGGGCGCAGGAACGCATCGAACGCGAGCGAGATGTTCTCGCCGCGGATGTTGCCGGAAAAGCCGATGAGATTCGCCTCCAGGCGCGCGGCACCCGGGAGCATGGCGAACGTGGGCGGAAGCCCCGCGTTGACCGCAGCGGGCCACACGCAGCCATCGACCAGCGCGAGCGCCGCGTACACGCCATCGCCCGGCACCTGAAGGCCCGGGTCGACGATGACGTTCGCGGTGGGAAAGCCCATGCCGGTTCCCTGCCCGCGTCCGCTGCCGATGGTGCCGCGCACCATGAAGCGGCGCCCGAGCTCCGACCGGGCGGCAGCGACATCGCCCGCAGCGACGAGGCTGCGGATGCGCGAGGCGGAGACCGCAGAGCCGTCGTCGAGCACCAGGCTGTGGCCGAAGACCTCGATGCCGCAGGTGGCGCCCCAGGCTCTCAGGACCTCGACTGTGCCCTTACCGCCCCTGCCCAGGCGAAAATCGCTGCCCACGTGGACCGCGCGTACGCGCATAACGGGCAGAAGCACCTGCTCGAAAAACGCACGATGGTCCATGGCGGCAAGCTCGCGCGAGAAGGGGACGACCGCGACCGTGTCGACCCCGCTTGCTGCAAGAGCATGCAGGCGGTCGTCGACCGAGGTGAGCTTGGGAGCGGGACCCGGGCCGACAACGCTATCGGGATCGGGGTCGAACGTCACGGCAACAGCGGCGACGCCCCGGCGGCGCGCATCGGCAACGGTCCGCTCGATGAGCGAGCGATGACCGATGTGGATGCCGTCGAACGCGCCGATAGCGAGGACCGCCTCGCCGAGGTCGACGGGAGCATTCCCGTCCACACGGACAACGGGGGCACCAGACGTTGCGATAAGAAAATCGCGCTCAAGTTCCTCGCGCAAGGGCATCATAGGGCAACGCCGCCGATCGCCTGCGGGAACACGTCGCACATGGCGATGCGGCCCGCCTCGAGACGCGCGACGGCATGCAGCGATCCCTCGTGCACGAGCGCGACAATGTCGCCCTCGCCCACCGGGCGGGTCGCGGCCGATACGAGCTTAGGCGACAGGCGCCTGCCGCAGCGGATATCCTCGAGCGTCTCCGTGGGCACCGAGATGGCGGGGCAGCCCAGCACGCGCACGGGATCAAGGCAGCGACTTTGCGCGGCATCCACCGTGAGCGCATCGATGTCCAGACAGTCGGAAAGCGTCACCGTGCCCGAAGCGGTACGGCGCAGCGACGCCACATGCGCCGCGGAATCCACGGAGCGGCCCAGGTCGCGCGCGAGGGCGCGGATGTAGGTTCCCTTGCTCACGGTGTAGGCAACCGTCCACACAGGTGAGCCCGCGACGTCGCTCACCGCAACGAGGGTCGCGGAGAGCACCTCGACGGAGCGCGGCGGCAGCTCGACGGCATCGCCCGCGCGGGCGCGCTTGTAGGAGCGCACACCGTTCACCGAGATGGCGGAAAACGCAGGCGGCACTTGCATCTGGGGGCCGACGCTCGCCGCGACCGCACGCTCGGCGAATGCACGGTCGAAAAGCTCGGGCACCACCTCGACGCGGCGGGTCGCCTCCCCTTCCGCGTCATCGGTATTCGTCTCGAAGCCGAACGCGATGTCGGCGATATACGATTTGGTTTCCTGCGTGATACGGCCAAGCAGCCGCGTGGCCTGGCCGACGCCGAGCACCATAACGCCCGAGGCCAGCGGGTCAAGCGTGCCCGCATGGCCCACGCGGCGCTCGGACAGCGCGCGGCGCGCCCGCGCGACGACGTCGTGCGAGGTGCAGCCGACCGGCTTGTCGACGGCGAACAGCAGGTGTATTGAACTGGGTGTGCGACGCGCCATGCCCACCCCGCTACAGCTCGACGTGGATGCCCTCGGCATCCACGCCCACGAGCTCGCAGAGCATGGGCAGCGCATCGTTCAGCGTCTCGACGATGCTGCCCTCGTAGGTGAATCCCGCAGCGGCGACGTGCCCGCCGCCACCGAAGGCCGCAGCCACGCCGGAGACATCGAGGTCGCACTTGGAGCGCAGGTTGCCGCGCACGCGGTGGCAGCACTCCGTCTCCTTCACGAACAGGCACACCTCGACGCCGCGCACGGCGCGCACCACGTCCACGAGGCCGTCGCATTCGTCCGACGTGACGCCGTACCCGGTGAGGTCCGACGCGTAGGCGTAGCTGTAGGCCACCTTGCCGTCGGCGACGGTGTGGATGCGGCTCATGACGAGCGACTCGAGCTTGAGGTAGCCCAGGCGCTGGCTCTGATAGACCTCAAGGGAGATGCGCGAGGGCTCAGCGCCTGCGTCAACCAGGCGCGCGGCGCAAGCGAACGCGGCGGGATCGGCGTTTTGGTACTGGAAGCGGCCCGTATCGGTGACCAAGCCGCACAGCAAGCAGGTCGCGATCTCGCCCGTGAGCTCGATGCCCGCCCAGTTGAGGAAGTCCTCGATAAGCACGGCGGTCGCCGCGGCGTTCACGCAGCGGACGGTCGCGTCGGCGAACTCCTCGCGCGCAGGATGGTGATCGAAGCACGCGACGGTACGGGCGCGGGCGAGCACCTGCGCGGAATCGGCAAGGCGCTCGGTGACCGGGCAGTCGACCGAGATGAACAGATCCGGGTCGCCGCTCACATCGGCAGCAGGCACGAAGCGGTCCGCCCCCTCCATGAACTGGTAGATGCGAGGCACCGGCGCGCGGTCTGCCAGCAGGAACGTAACCTCTTTGTGCGGGTAGCGCGCCGAAAGCGCGAGCCCAAGACCCAACACGGACCCCAGCGCGTCGCCGTCGGGCGACGTATGCCCCGAGATCGCGATGGAGGACGCATCCTCGACCAGGTCGAGGATGCGTCGATATGCGCTCTCAAGTTCCGGGGTGCGTTGGCGGCAGCAGCTACTCATCGAGCGGCTCCACCCCTTCCTCAGGAGATATGGGATAGCCCTCTTCGTCTTTCTCCACCGCCATGGTGGACGGGACGTTCTCGAGGGCGCGGGCGATGGCCTCGGCCTCGTCGGTGGACTGGTCGATGCGGAAGTCGAGCTCCGGCACGCCGCGCCAATCGAGCGAGCGCGCCAGCAGGCTGCGGATGCGGCCGCGGGCGCTCTCGAGCGCCTCGAGGACCTCGCCGTAGCGCTCCGGCTCGCACGACACGTAGACGCGCGCGTAGGTGCGGTCCACGCTGACCTCTGCCCCCGTGAGGGTCACGAGGTCAAGGCGCGGATCGGAGATCTCGAACAGAAGGATGTAGCCCAGCTTCTCGCGAAGCTGCTCGCCCGTACGGCGCGTGGCCGACGTCTGCTTCACAGCCGCCTCCCCTTACTCGGTGCGAGCGACCTCGACGACCTTGTAGGCCTCGAGGATGTCGCCCACCTTGATGTCCTGGAACTTCTCGATGCCCAGGCCGCACTCGTAGCCGCTCTTGACGCTCTTGACGTCGTCCTTGAAGCGACGCATGGAGGCGAAGGAGCCGTCGAACACCACGACGCCGTCGCGCACGACGCGCACGGAGTCGGTGCGCTCGATCTCTCCCTCGGTGACCATGCAGCCGGCGATGAGGCCGACCTTGGGCACGCGGAAGGTCTCGCGGACCTCGGCCTCGCCGGTGCGGACCTCCTCCTCGGTGGGCTTGAGCAGGCCGACGCGAGCGGCGTCGATGTCCTCGATGGCCTTGTAGATGATGGAGTACGTCTTGATCTGCACGTTCTCCTTCTCCGCAAGGTCGCGGGCCTTGCCCTGCGGGCGCACGCCGAAGCCGATGATGATGGCGTTCGAGGCAGCTGCCAGCACGACGTCGGTCTCGGAGATGGCACCGACGGCGGAGTGGATGATGTTGATGCGGACCTCGGACTGGTCCATCTTGCCCAGAGCGTCGGCGAGCGCCTCGATGGAGCCCTGGACGTCGGCCTTGACGACGAGGTTGAGCTCGGCGAGCTCGTTTTCGCTCATCTCGGAGAACAGGGTCTCGAGCGTGACGTGCTTGACCTTGTTCTGCTCCTCGATGCGGGCCTTGAGAGAGCGCTGCTCGGCGAGGTCGCGCGCGTCGCGCTCGTCCTCGAAGACGCGGAACTCGTCACCGGCGGCGGGCACGGAGTTCAGGCCAAGAATCTCGACGGCGTCGCTGGGACGCGCCTCCTTGACGGGCTGACCGTGCTGGTCGAGCATGGCGCGGACGCGGCCGTAGCTCATGCCGGCAACCAGGGTGTCGCCCACGCGCAGGGTGCCGCGGTTCACAAGCACCGTGGCCACGGGACCGCGACCGCGGTCGAGCTTGGCCTCGATGATGTAGCCGGACGCGAAGGTGTCGGGGTTCGCCTTGAGCTCGAGTACGTCGGCCTGGAGCAGGATGGTCTCGAGCAGGTCGTCGATACCCATCTTCTGGCGGGCGGACACGTTCACGAACATGTTCTGGCCGCCCCACTCCTCGGGGATGACGCCGTGCTCGACGAGCTCCTGGCGCACGCGGTCGGGGTTCGCATCGGGCTTGTCGCACTTGTTGACGGCGACGACGATGGGCACGCCGGCGGCCTTGGAGTGGTTGATGGCCTCGACCGTCTGGGGCATGACGCCGTCGTCGGCAGCCACGACCAGCACGACGACGTCGGTGATCTTGGCACCGCGGGCACGCATGGCGGTGAACGCCTCGTGGCCCGGGGTGTCGACGAAGGTGATCTGACGGCCGTTGATGGTGACCTGGGAGGCACCGATATGCTGGGTGATGCCGCCGGCCTCGTGGCTCGCCACACCGGTGTGGCGGATGGCGTCGAGCAGCGACGTCTTGCCGTGGTCGACGTGGCCCATGACGGTGACCACGGGCGGGCGCGGCTTGAGGTCCTTCGGATCGTCGTAGAAGCTGAAGGAGTTCTCCTCCTCCGGCGTGACGATGCGAATCTGACGGCCCAAGTCGTCGGCAACGAGCTCGACGAGGTCGTCGGACATGGATTGCGTCATGGTGAGCGGGGTGCCCAGCAGGAACAGGCGCTTGATGATGTCGTTGGCGGAGACGTCGAGGGCCTCGGCGAGCTCGGCCACGGTGACGCCCTGGGAGACGCGCACGGCGTCGAGCTCCTCGGGGTTCACGCCCTGGGCGAGCGCCTCCTCGATCTTCTTCTCCTCGCGCAGCTGAGCGGCCTCGCGCTCGCGCTTCTCCTTGCGCTTCTTGCGGCGACCGGTGGACTCGCGGCTCGCCTCCTCGACGGCGGCACGGGCCTCCTCGAGAACCTTCTCGCGGCTGTACTCCTCGGCCTCGCGGGCCAT
>CALULJ010000004.1 GCA_944321445.1 uncultured Collinsella sp. | reverse complement strand
GCAACCAAATGGGGGGGCAGGTCACTTTTGGTCGACACGTGTCGACCAAAAGTGACCTGCCCCCCCATTTGGTTGCTGCTAGCGGCGGTTCGCCGCCCAGAGAAGGGCGAGGCCGCGCAGGGTGAGCGCGTCGTCGACGGTGGCCGTGTGCCGCAGCAGGGCAGCGATGGTGGCTGCCCCGTCGCCCGTAACGACGACCTGCGGCTCGGTGGCGCAGCCCATTTCAGAAATCATCGCGTCGAGCAGCCCGTCGATGCGCGCGACCTCGCCGAGCACCACGCCGGATTGCATGGCGGCGCGTGTGTTGCGGCCGATGACCCGCTTGGGTGCGCGTAGCTCAATCATGGGCAATCGCGCCGCTGCCTGTTCAAGCGACCGTGCGCCGAGTGCCGCACCGGGCGCGATGATGCCGCCCGCGAACGCGCCGTGCTCGTCGATGGCTTCGAAGTTCGTCGTCGTGCCCAGATCGATCACGATGGCAGGCGCACCGTAGGTTGCGCGCGCAGCCACGACATCCGCCACACGGTCGGGCCCCACTTCGGACGGGTCATCGTATTTCATCTGCACGCCGGACTTCAGACCAGGTCCCACCACGAGGGGCTTGGTGCCGCTTGCGATCGCAAGCGCCTGCCGCCACGCGTCGGTGAGGGAGGGGACCACGCATGAGAGGATGGTTCCTTCCACGGTATCGCCCGGCAGCAGCGTGAGCGCCTGCGCAATCTGAACGCGGGCTTCGTCGCAGGTGAGGGGAGAGAGCGTGGTGAACTCGCACGATCCCAAGAGCTCGGGCGCGCTGTCTGCGGCAAACAGCCCAAAGCGCGTGGTGGTGTTTCCCACATCGACGGTCAAAACCCGCTCCATAGCATCCTCCCATGTTAAATAGTCCTGGGATAATCTTACCTGGCGTCCCGGGGCTCGTAGGCATTGTATAATCTCACGCGTCCGAGCCGTAACCCGACTTCCCGCCTGAGGGGGAGCGGATATACGAAGGAGAACAGAATGAGCTCTACGAGCGACCGCGCGGGTCTGCGCGGGCAGCTGTCGGCCGCCGGTATCGTGATCGGCTGCATCGGCTGCGTTATCATCACGGCATCGTCGGTGTATACCGCCCTCAAGATGGGTTCCCTGCCGTGGCCGACCATCTTCACCTCCATCACGGCGCTCGTGCTGTTGCGCGCGGTGGGCAAAACCAGTCTCAACGAAGCGAATATCACGCAGGTCATCATGTCCGCCGGTTCCATGGTGGCAGGCGGCTTGGCCTTTACCATTCCGGGCATCTGGATGCTTGGCCTCACCGACCAAGTGGGTTGGGACGAGATGCTCGCTGTGGCGCTCGCCGGCACCTTGCTTGGTCTGGTGTGCACGGCGCTTATCCAGCGCCATTTCGTGGAGGAGTCCGATCTTGAGTATCCCATGGGCACCGCGGGGGCCGGGGCGCTGCTCGCCAGCCGCGCGGGCGGCTCGACGGGCAAGAAGCTTTTCGGTTCCATGGCGATAGCCGGCCTGTGGTGTGTGGTGCGCGACGTGCTGAGCCTTATGCCGTCGCTTGTGCTGCAACTGCCGGTGCCGGGCGTGGCCTTCGGCATCCAAAACTCACCGATGCGCTGGGCCGTCGGCTTTTTGGCGGGGCGTCGCTCCATCATCTACTGGGCGATCGGTGCCGTCGTGGGCTGGTTCGGCATCGTCGCCGGTGGCAGCGCTTTCGGCCTGTGGGACCTCGCGACGGCGCAGGGCATCGTGAGCAGCCTCGGCATGGGCCTCATGATGGGCTCAGGAGCCGGTGTCGTTATCAAGGACATCGCGCTTCCGCTCATTCACCGCGCGCGCAGCGGCTCGGCAAACCGAAAGCAGGATCCCGCCTCCGCTGCCGCCCCGGGCTTCCTCTCTCGCTTCATTTCGCGCTACGACGCGGGTGTGCTTGCGCTCATGGCCGCCTCCGCCGCGCTCATCGTGTGCTTTGCGCTCGGCTTGGGTCCCGTGGTCGCCGTGGTCGTGGTGCTGCTCTCCTTCGTGACGGCCATCATGAGCGCGCAGTCCGTGGGTCAGTCGGGCATCGACCCCATGGAGATCTTCGGCCTTATCGTGTTGCTGTTCGTGGCGGCGTTTTCGCAGGCCACGCAGGTGCAGCTCTTCTTCGTCGCGGGTGTCATCGCCGTGGCTTGCGGCCTTGCGGGCGACGTCATGAGCGACTTCAAGACTGGCCAGATCATCGGCACGAGCCCGCGCTCCATGTGGTTCGGCCAGGCGATCGGCGCGGTGCTGGGAACCTTCGTGGCCGTCGCCGTCATGGTTGCGCTCGTGACCGCCTACGGCCCCGATGCGTTCGGCACCGACGCGCTGTTCGTGTCCGCCCAGGCTAACGTGGTCGCCACGATGGTGTCGGGCATCCCGAGCGTGCCGGCGTTCGTCGCGGGACTGCTCACCGGGGCCGTGCTCTACGTGGCGGGCATTCCCTCCATGATGCTCGGCCTTGGCGTGTACCTGCCGTTCTACATGTCCATCTCCACTGTACTCGGCGCGGTGGTGCGCTGGGTATACGACCGCATCTGCGCCGCGCGCGGCGCAGACGAGGAGTCGGCGGAAGAGACCGGCGTGGTCGTGGCGTCCGGCGTGCTGGGCGGCGAGTCCATCGTGGGCGTGATCGTCGCCTTTGCCACCGTCGCTGCCGGGCTCGCAGGGTAGCGGCAGGCGAACGTTCCCCACTTCGCTTTGATAGGGGGTCGGTCGTTTCTACCTGCCGTTTCGTTCACTAACTCGGGCAAAACAGGCCAGTTACCGAACGAAACGGCAGGTAGAAACGACCGACCCCCTCAGCACATCGCGCGGCACCGGTGCCAGCCGCGGTGCAGCGCCGTTTTGCCGGCGTGCTTCTCGTATGGGGTGTCTACTGGGGTCGTATATGGGTATGAGCTTGTAGTATTATTCTTGATTACCTGCGGGTGCCTGCCAGTGCGCCCACATGTACCCATATGAAAGGAGCCCTCGTGGCCGTTAACGAAAAGCTGCTTCTCGCCGTGCTCGACGAGATCCGTCCCAACCTCCAGGCCGATGGCGGCGATATGGAGTACCACGGCGTCGACGAAGACGGCGTCGTCTCCCTCGAGCTCACCGGCCATTGCGCCGGCTGCCCCATGAGCCAGCTCACGCTCTCCATGGGCATCGAGCGCATCGTCAAGGAGCACGTGCCCGGCGTGACGCGCGTCGTTGCCATCAACGACATGGGTGGCGGCAACATGGCCGACCTGTACGACGAGTACGCGCCGTTCTAATCGCAATCGCCAATGTTGAAGAGATGGGGCCGCGACATGCGGCCCCTTCGCTGTATCGAGGGGCCGTATCCACCTCGACGTCACGCATTGCAAGGAAGGTTTTCATGCTCAACGAGCTTTACCATAGTCTGAACCCCGTCGCTTTCTCGGCGGGCCCCATCACTATCTATTGGTACGGAATCGCCTACATCGTCGGTGCGATCCTCACCGGCGTCGTCATGTACCGCACGCAGCGCCGCTGGGGCTTCGACATCTCCGTCGACGACATCATGACCGTGGTCATCGGCGTGGTCTTCGGCCTGCTCATCGGTGCGCGCCTGTTCTACATTGTGTTCTATGGTGACGGTTATTACTTCGAGCACCCGCTCGAGATACTCGCCACCAACCACGGCGGCATGAGCTTCCACGGCGGCCTGGTGGGCGGCATCCTGGGCGGCATCATCGCCTGCCGCGTGTGCAAGCTTTCCGCCTGGACCATCGCCGACCTCGCCGTCATCGGCGTGCCGCTCGCGCTATGCCTCGGCCGCTGCGCCAACTTCGTCAACGGGGAGCTGTGGGGCAAGCCGACCGACCTGCCTTGGGGCGTCGTCTTTGAGAGCGGGGGAGACGTGGCGCGCCACCCCTCCCAGCTGTACGAGGCGTTTTTGGAAGGAATCCTGCTGTTCATCGTGATGCAGCTGCTCTCGCGCAAAAAGCCCTTGCTGCCGCAGGGCACGTTCATGGGCGTTTTCGTCGCCTGGTACGGTATCGCGCGCATTCTGGTGGAATTCGTGCGTGTGCCCGATGCCCAGCTGGGCTACATCCTGGGCGGCGTCATCACCATGGGCCAGCTGCTGAGCCTGCCGCTCGTGCTCATAGGCGTAGCGCTCATCGTCTACGCTCTGCGCGCCAAGCGCCCCCAGCGCGCCTATCTTGCATAGCGCCCGCCCATTCCATATCGAGCAATTGGCCCGCCTTCGGCACCTGTGCCGGGGGCGGGCCATTTTTCTCGTGTGAAGCGGGTTCGTTTTTGTGTGGGAAAAAGGCATTGACGAAATCGCGTCGGGGGGGGGTATACTCCCGCTGTCATACGAGCCGGGGGAGCGGAGTCGTCGGAAAGGACGATACCGTATGGCATCCAAGAACGCCGCGACAGCGGCTGGTCCCGCGCGTGACGCCAGGCGCCGCGCGTGGTTTGGGCGCTATCCCGCTGCTCAGACGTGTGCCTCTTTCGCATTGGCGCTGCTTGCCACGGCGGCGCTCTCTATAGATCCCACCAACAGCTCCCACTCGGCCATCCAGACCATCGACCCCACGGCGACGGGCGCGCTCTACATCTGCTACGAGATCCTGCTGTCCTTCCCGGGGCACGAGTCCGCCGTGCTGCTGCTCGCCTTTGCGTGCCTGCTCGTGCTGCCCATTCGCTACGTCATGTTCGGTCGGCGCGACTCGTGGCGCCCTTCGGTCGTCATTCCGGCGCTCGCCTTCGCCGCGTGCATGGTGTTCGGGAAAAGCTACGACACAACGGACAGCGCGCAGTTGGCGCTCGGCGGCACGAGCCGCGTCATCGAGTCGCTCATCGCGGGCGCTGGATGGACGGTGCTCGCGCACGTAGGCATCTACCTTGTCTTTTCTTGCTTCGACTGGTTCGGTTCCCATCGTACGCGCTTTTCTGAGTCGCGCTACGGCCGCATGTGGCGTGCCGCCCATGCGCTGCTCGATCGCCATCCGTTCGTGCTGCCTTGGGCGGCCGTCGCTATCGCGTGGGCACCAACCTTCATCGCGTCTGTCCCCGGCTTGTTCATGGGCGATACGGGCGCGCAGATCCGTCAATGGTTCAATCTGCCCAACGGCACGAGCGACTATCTCAATCTTATCAATCCGAATGTGTTGCTCAACGGACACCATCCGGTTGTCCATACGGCGCTTTTGGGAGGCTGCGTTCAGCTGGGCATATCGCTGTTTGGCAACGAGAACGCGGGCGTTCTGCTGTATACGACCCTGCAGTTCGCGGTCACGACGGCGACGGTGGCGTACGTGCTGTCGAGCCTCTATCACATGGGGGCGGGCCTCGCCGCGCGCACGGGCGTGCTCGCGTTCTTCATCTTCGTGCCCATCTTCTCAAACTATGCGGTACTCATCACCAAAGACGTGCTGTTCGGCGACGCGTTCGTGCTGCTTGTCGTCCAGATGGCAAAGCTCTTGGTGCCGGCAGGTGGCACAAGCAGGCAAAGGGAAGAGGGTGCGAACGAGGCGCGGCGCCGGCGCAAGCATGGCTCCGGCCGGGACTGGGCGCTGCTGGTGCTGGCATCGCTTGGCTGTGCGTTTCTGCGCAACGGCGGGCTGGTCTTTCCGGCCATCGCGTGCATCCTCATCGCGGGCTTTCGCATCGCCGCGCATCGTCGCCGCGCCGCTGCGGCCGCTCTCGGCGTGCTTGCCGTGACCGTCGCCGCGTACCTCGCATTCACGGGAATCGCCATGCCGGCGCTCAACATCACGCCGGGCAGCAAGCGCGAGGCGCTCTCCATCCCGTTTCAGCAAACGGCGCGCTATGTGCTCAAACACGACGGCGTCCATGCCGGCGTGGAGGGCGGGTCGGACGACGGCATGGTGAGCGATGAGGAGCGCGCGATCATCGACCGGGTGCTGGACTACGATACGCTCGCGTCCCGCTACGATCCCGATAAATCCGACAGCGTGAAAAACGCATTCAACGAGGATGCGACTGCCGAAGACCTCGCCGCCTATTTCCGCGTATGGGCGACCCAGTTCCTGCGCGACCCCGCGTCCTATGCGTCGGCATTCGCGAACAACTACTTCGGCTACTTCTATCCCAGTCAAAAGGACGTGTGGGTGTACAGCACGGTCTCGAGCGATAAGACCATGGCGCGCCCGGAGAACCGCGATTACTTCGATTTCCACCGCAGCGACAGCGCGGCGACCGATATCTGCAACCACCTGACGACGCTCTACCGCGTGGCCATTCAGCGCATTCCGCTCGTGTCGCTTACCATGAGCTCCTCGATGTACGTATGGCTTCTCATCGTGTGCGCCATCTACCTGCTGCGCAACAGGCGCTGGCCCTCGCTCGCCCTGTTCGCGCCGCTGCTCGCCGTGCTGGCCGTTTGCCTCATCGGTCCCTGCAACGGTTCTACCTACATGCGCTACCTGTACCCCATGATCTGCGCGTGCCCGTTTGCGATGGTCGTGGCGCTTGGCAAAACACGGCCCGCCCCCAGCGCATAGGCTGAAGGCGGGCCGATCCGATGCAACATAGCCCCCGAGGCACTGTTGCGGTCTAAGCGAACAGCCGCCGAATGGTGTCGCGTCCCTCGCGGCTGCAGAACAGCACGGCCTCGTCGCCGGCGCGCAGCACGGTTCGTCCGTTGGGAACGGTGAGGCTGTCGTTGCGGTCGACGGCCACCACGATGGTCTGGTCGGGGAAGTCGATCTTCGAAAGCGGCACGTTTTCCACGCGCGACCCGGGGTTCACGGTCGCTTGGACGATGCTGTGCTCGTCCCGGCCGAGCTTCATGAGCGTGAACATGTCGCGCAGGTTCATGCCCTCGCGGATGAAGCGCACGGTGATCTCGGCCTGGTTGATACCCGCGTCGACGCCGTTCACGGGCGTGAACATCCAGGCGTTGGCCGGGTCGTTCACGCGGGCGATGACGCGCGGAACCGAAAACTCCATCTTGGCGAGCATGGAGATGACGAGGTTCACCTCGTCTTGGCCGGTGACGGCCGCCACCACGTCCGCCATGTGCACGCCGGCGCGCTCCAGCACGCGCGGGTTGGCGGCGCTGTCTTCGATAACGGTGCAATCGGGGCACGTGCGGCGCAGGCGCTCGATGGCGTCGGGGCGCTGCTCGATGACGGTGACGGTCTCGCCGTCCGCACACAGCTGTGATGCCAGGTGGGCGCCGATCTTGCCGCCGCCTGCGATGATGATCTGCATATGAATCGCCTACTCTCCGATGCCGAGCATCTGCTTGAACTTGCGGCTTGCCGATGTGGCGACGGCGGCGTACACGATGTCGCCGTCGGAAAGCACGGTGCCTTGGGTGGGGATGAAGGTCTGGTTGTCGCGCGAGACGCTCACGATTTGAATCTCGCCCACTGCGGTGAGCTCGCGCACCGTGACGCCGTTCAGCAGCGCGGGAATGTCGGCGCGCACGAGGTTCACCTCGCCGGAGCCCACCTCGTACACGCCGTCAAGCTGCTGGTAGGTGAGCAGCTCGCAGATGCGCGAGATGCCCCAGGCGTTGGGCGAGATGGTCTGGATGTCCAGGCGGCGGTACGTCTCGGCCTTGGACAGGTCGTGCAGGCGCGCGATAACGCGGGGCACGCGGAACATGCTGCGCGCCACGTGCGCAACCACGATGTTCGCCTCGTCCGATCCCATGCACGACACGAGCGCGCTCGCGCGCGTGATGCCCGCCTCCTCGAGCACGGCGCGGTCGAAGCCCACGCCGCACACCTTCTTTCCCACAAAGGAATCGCCCAGCGCGTCCAGCGCGGCGCGGTCGCGGTCGACGGCGGTGACATCAAAGCCCTGACGGGCCAGACGCCGCACCAAACCGGCGCCCATGAATCCGATTCCCACTACGATAACGTTCATCGTGCATCACCTTTCTGCACATAACGGAAGACGAAACGGGTCAAAGCAACCTGCGGGGCGCATCCTCTGTCCATCATGCCCCACCTCCTGCGCGACGGGCGTCGCGGTGCCTGAGCCACGCCTTGCGCGCCTCCTCGATTGCGATCACGATCGGCGGGATGCAACAGAGGAAGACGTAGTCCTGCCATGCGAGGGGAGCGGTGTGGAACACGCCCTGGAGCGGCGGGAAGATCGTGAGGAACACGATGAGCGCCACCTCGAACACGATGCCGATCATGATCTGGCGATTGGCGAACAGGCCGATCTTGAACACCGAGGTCTTCTCGGAGCGGCAGTTCATGACCTGGCCGATCTGCGCGAACACGATGCCCGCGAGCGTCATGGTCGTGGCTTGGATGTAGACCGGGTCGGCGTCGTTGCCCAGGCCTGCCAGTGGGGCGCCGGGCACCCAGCCTGCGAGGATGTTGACCAGGAAGTACCCGATCATGGCAGCAACCGATCCCATAAGGCCGTACCACAGGAAGGCCTTCACGAGCACGCGACGGTTGAGCAGGCGCTCGTTGGGGTCGCGCGGCGGCTGGTCCATGATCGTGCTCTCGGGCGGCTCGGTGCCCAGGCCAAGGGCGGGCAGCATGTCGGTGCCCAGGTCGATGGTGAGGATCTGCATCGTGGTGAGCGGCAGCGGGACGGCGCCGCCGGAGAGCAGGTACACCGCGTTGGGCACGGCCTCGGGCGCGTTGGAGTTCAGGATATAGAGGAGGAACTTGCGGATATTGCTGTACACTGCGCGGCCCTCCTCGATGGCAGCCACGATCGAGGCGAAGTTGTCGTCGGTCAAGATCATGTCCGCGGCCTCTTTGGCCACGTCCGTGCCGGCGACGCCCATGGCGACGCCGATATCGGCCTTCTTCAGCGCCGGCGCGTCGTTCACGCCGTCGCCCGTCACTGCCACGATCTCGCCCATCTCCTGCAGGGCGGTGACCACGCGGAGCTTCTGCTCGGGTGCCATGCGGGCAAAGACCACCTGGCCGGTGAGCTTGCGCTTGAGTTCCTCATCGCTCATCTGCGAAAGCTCGAAGCCCGAGATGACGGACAGGTCGTTGCCCTCGACGATGCCGATGCGGCGGGCGATGCTCGCGGCGGTGAGGCCGTAGTCGCCCGTGATCATGACGATGCGGATGCCGGCGCGACGGCATTCCGCCACGGCGGCGGCGACCTCGGGGCGCGGCGGGTCCATCATGACCTCGAGGCCCACGAACGTGAGGTGGCACTCGATGTTCTCGGGCGTGTACGCGCTCATGGCCGCAGGTACGCCCTCGCGCGCCGCGGCGGCGTCGAGCGGGCGGTAGGCCACGGCGAGCACGCGTAGGCCGTCGGCGGCATAGCCGTCGTTTGCCGCCATGATGCGCTCGCGCAGCTCTTCGGTCATGGGCTCCACGCGGCCGTTCACGCGGATCTTCTCCGCGAGGCGAACGACCTCGTTGGGTGCGCCCTTCACGAAGGCGATGCGGTAGGCCCCGTCGATGGGGTCTTCAAGGCTGTGGACGGTGGTCATGCGTTTGCGGCGGCTCTCGAACGGCAGCTCCTTCACGCGGGGCATACGCTGCTCGAGCTCTTCGGGGTCGATACCGCCCTTTTGGGCCGACACGATCAGGCACGCCTCGGTGGGGTCGCCGTAGACCTCGTAGCGCTTGCCCTCCTCTTCCGGGGCGTGCAGACGCGCGTTGCCGCACAGCAGGCCGCCTTCGAGCAGCAGCTCGAGGTCGGGGTCGTCGACGGCGCGATACGTCGTGCCCTGCGCCTCAATGGAGCCGTTCGGTGCGTAGCCCACGCCAGTGATCTCGTATTCACGGGTCGCGGTCCACAGGTGGTTGACTGTCATCTCGTTTTGGGTGAGCGTGCCGGTCTTGTCGGTGCAGATGACGCTCGTGGAGCCCAGGGCCTCCACGGAGTTAAGCTTTTTCACCAGGGCGTTGCGCTTGCTCATGCGTTGCACCGCCATGGCGAGCGACAGTGTCACGGTAGGCAGCAGGCCTTCGGGAATGAATGCCACGACCATGCCGAGCGCGAAGATGAACGACTGCGCGAAGGGTTCATGCACGACGAACATGGAGAGGGCGAAAAACGCGAGGCCCATGCACATAGCGAAGATCGTGACCTGCTTGGTCAGGCGGTCGAGGTCGCGCTGGAGAGGGCTTTCGGCCTCCTCCATGTTCTGCGTGAGGCTCGCGATCTTGCCGAATTCGGTGTCCATGCCGATGCGGACCACGACAGCGCGGCCGTTTCCTTCAGACACGCTCGTGCCGGCGAACACGAGGTTGGGAATCTCGGCTGCGGAGAGACCTTCCTCCAAGACGGCGTCGGACGTTTTGCGCGAAGGGTTCGACTCGCCGTTCAGGGTGGATTGGTTCACCTGCAAATCCGAGCTCGCGATGACGCGGGCATCGGCCGAGATCTTGTCGCCTTCGGCCAGAAGCATGATGTCGCCGGGGACCAGGTCTTCCGCCAGCACTTTCTGCTCCTGACCGTCGCGGATGACGTTGGTGTAGGCGGGCAGCATCTTCTTGAGCGCCTCGGTTGCCTGGCTTGCGCGAAATTCCTGCCAGAAGCTGAAGACGCCGTTGATGATGTTGACGAGCCACACCGCGATTCCCAGCTCCGGCAGCCCTGCCACGAAGGCGATGATGCCTGCAGCCCACAGCAATATGGCCATGAGGTGCGTGAAGTTGGACAGAAACGCGAGCACGGGCGAGCGCTTCTTGCCCGATTCGATGAGGTTTTTGCCAAAGCGCCCTTGCCGCGCGGCGGCCTCCTCGGTGCTGAGGCCGCCCGGGCCCACATCGAGCTCTGCGAACGTTGCTTCAATCGGTTGTTTTCTGATGCTTTCGATAAGATCGCCGGAATCTGTTCCGGCTTGGTTGGCACCTCGGGGCGATATATGCACGCCCGAGTCTGTGCCGGCCGCTTCCTGCGGCGACGCGGGGTTCTGCGTTCCCATACTCCCCATCCTTCCCATGGGCGGAAGCGCTGCTTCCGGCGAGAAAAATACGAAACCTGGGCCACGGGGCTCGCGCATGCCTCCGTGGATTGGCACTGCATCATAGTCATGCGATACGGGCAATGCAAGACCTTTTTTTCAGAATTTTTTAAACGTGTGACCTGCGAAAATGTAACCTGCTGCGTATTGAATTCATTTGCGCTGGTCCGGGCTGCCTCGCCGATCGGGGGCGGGCGGGAAAAAGGGGACAGGCACTTATTTCCCACCGGTGGGAAATAAGTGCCTGTCCCCTTTTTCCCGCCCGCCCGTACGGACAGTCCGTGCGCATTGCGTGGCAACGCGACTGGGGTCTTTTGCTGCAGGGGCATTCGGTATATCATGCTTGAACGTGTGTTTCTAGGGACCGGATCGTGCGTCCCCGCGCACATCCGGTTAGCGTAATTTGAAGGAGTCTTGCATGTCCGGACATTCTAAATGGGCAACTACCAAGCATCGTAAGGGCGCCCAGGACGCCAAGCGTTCCGCGCTCTTCTCCAAACTGAGCCGTAACATCACCGTTGCCGCTCGCCTGGGCAACGACCCCAACCCCGATAACAACGCCTCCCTTGCCGCCGCTGTCGCCAAGGCCAAGGCGCAGTCCATGCCCAAGGACAAGATCAAGTCCGCTATCGATAAGGCGTTCGGCACCGGTGCCGATGCCGCCGTGTACGAGAACATCGTCTACGAGGGCTACGGTCCCGCCGGCGTTGCCGTGTACGTCGAGTGCCTCACCGACAACCGCAACCGCACCGCGGCCGATGTCCGCTCCGCCTTCAGCCATGCGGGTGGCAACCTGGGCACCTCCGGCTCCGTTGCGTTCCAGTTCGAGCGCAAGGGCCAGGTCGTCGTCTCCAAGGAGATCGTTGATCCCAACGATAAGAAGGAGAACATGATGGCCAACGGCGCTGCGGGCGACGAGGAAGAGTTCATGATGGCCGTTGCCGAGGCCGGCGGCGAGGACTACGAGGACGCGGGCGACGAGTGGGTCGTGTGGACCGCTCCCGGCGAGCTCATGGCCGTCTCCAAGGGCATCGAGGAGCAGGGCATCGAGGTCAAGGGCTCCGAGCTCACCATGGTTCCCACCACGCCGACCGATGTCACCCCGGCCGACGCCAAGAAGGTCCAGCGCCTCATCGACCGTCTTGAGGAGCTCGACGACGTCCAGGACGTCTACAGCACCATGAACATGACCGACGAGGTCATGGCCGCTCTGGAGGAAGAATAGGCCCAAGCGCCGCTCACCAGGCATTTTGCAGCATGAAGGCCGGGTCCGCACGCCGTTGCGGACCCGGCCTTTTGCGTGATGCGGGGTGTTCGTGCGCACCGGAAACAGTTGAATCCGTGTTTCCTTGATCGATTGGTGCGCATGTTGCGTGTGTGGTCCCCGTATTCTGGGGGATAATGGACAAAGCAAAATCGTCGCCTCGGTCCGCGTGGCTGCGGGCGAGCATATTGGTACGAGAGGAGCGCGCTTGCGCACGATCCGGAACATCTTCGTCACGCTGTACCTCATCGCGGGCTTAGCGGTGCTGGCGGCGTTTGCCTCCCTGCTCACCGGCTTTATGTCCGATCGCGTGGAGCAAGTGCTGGAGAACCCCGTTGCGCGCATCGCCGCGCTCGCGTGTGCCGGCATTGCCGCCCTGGGCATGCTGGTGAGCGCCATCGTCGCCTATGCCCAGCGGCCCGATCCCACCTGCGTGCATCCGCAGGGCAACCCCGACATCGAGGTGACCCTCGCTGCGCTCACCTCGGCCGCGCGCAAGGCAGCACCGGGGGAGGACGATGTCCTCATCGAGTCCGTCGAGGGGCGCATCGCGGGGCGCGACCGCTCCGAGGCCCGTCTGACCATCGAGGCCATCGCGTTCGCCGAAAGCGGGCTCGAGCAGCTCGCCGCCCGCATGCAGCAGCGCGTCGAGAAAGCGTGCGAGCGCATGCTCGGAACGCCCGGCGTGCGCGTGCGCGTGCGCTTTTTGCCCAGCAAGACCACGATTGTGACCAAGGAGGTCTAGCGTGAGCGATTCTCAGAACACCGGCTCCCGCAAGACGGCGCCGAAGCTATCGATCGAGAAGGCTCCTGCGGATACGGAGCAGGGTGCCGCCTTCCACGAGGATGCGGCGCAGGCAGGCCCCGACATCCGCGACGAGGCGGTCGGCTTCATCAAGGGACTGGGCGCGTCTGCGTGGGCGTATGCCTCGTCCCATCACTACACGGTGCTCTACGGCTTCATCGGGTTCGTGCTCGCCGTGCTCATCCTCACCATCGGCCTGTGGTCCACGATCGTCATCGCCGTCTTTGCCGGCGTGGGTGCCGCGCTTGGGCAGATTCGTGACGGAGATAACGGTATCGTCAACTTCTTCAGCAGGCTGTTCGGCAGAAAACGATAGGTGCCGCCCGTTCAGGGCCGCGCGCCATGATGGTTCGCGTAAACAGAAAGGGGACGCTCCATGACCGACGAGCTCAAGATCGAGGTAGCTTCCGACGAGGCTGTGCAGGATGTAGATCAGGCGGCTGCGGCTGACGACGCTATCGTCGCCCCCATCGACGCCGACGATGCGGATCTGGATGTCGAGGAGGAGGATGACGACGAGTTCGACTCCGAGGACTCGCTTACCTATTCCAACGGCGTGATCGAGAAGATCGTTGCCATCGCGACGCGCGAGGCCGACCATGTGCTGGGCATGAAGGGCAACCTCATGCACTTCGTGCAGGAGACGCTCGGCGCCGAGAACCTTACCAAGGGCGTGTCCGTCGAGGTAACCGACGACAACCGCGTGATCGTGAACATCTCGGTGATCATTGAGTACGGCGCGTACGCCCCGGCGATCTTCGAGGACGTGAAGGAGCGCGTCACCGACCGCCTGGAGGCCATGACCGGCCTTGAGGTCGCGGGCATCAACCTGCGCATCGAGGACGTCATGACCCGTGAGGAGTACGCCGCGAGCCACAAGCGCGCCCAGGAAGAGGCTGCCGAGTAGGCGCAGCGGCACACCCACACGACGGGGCCGCCTTCGCGATCGTTCGCGGGGCGGCCCCTGCGCTCTCTGCAGAATGCGCGGCGGCCCCTTGGGGTGAACGTGCGCTGCCACTTGCATCTGCTAAAGCGCCCTGCTACCCTTGAGTGCATGTTTACGACTGCCGCACATATGATGATGGTCATGATGATGCCCTCGCCCGGGCACTTTGCCATGCCGAGCATACGGCTCGCGCATGCGGAGACCGGGCGCCTTCGTTAAGCCGTCCCCGGCGGGGGATGGCTCGCCTTCCATCAGTCCCTCTCATCGGGCGGAGTTATTCTCGTGATTCAAATCAAACATCTCTGCAAAGTGTTCGATGGCGCCGAGGGCGTCGCGCACGCCCTCGATGACATTTCCTTCGACGTCGCCGACGGCGACATCATGGGAATCATCGGCATGAGCGGCGCGGGCAAGTCGACCCTCGTGCGCTGCATCAACTTGCTGGAGCGTCCCTCGTCCGGCCAGATCATCGTCGACGGGCAGGACGTGACCAGCCTTTCGGGCGCGGAGCTGCGCAGCTACCGCCGCCGCATGGCCATGATCTTCCAAAGCTTCGGCCTGCTGTCCCAAAAGACCGTGCTCGACAACGTGTGCTTCCCCTTTCTCGCCGCCAACGGCAAGGTCACCGCAGACAACCGCGCGCACGCGCTCGAGCTGCTCGACATGGTGGGACTCAAAGAGAAGGCATCGTCGTATCCCTCGCAGCTTTCCGGCGGCCAGCAGCAGCGCGTGGCCATCGCCCGCGCGCTGGCGTGCGACCCCGAGTACATCCTGTGCGACGAGGCCACGAGTGCGCTCGACCCCGCGAGCACGAACACCATCTTGAAGCTGCTGCGCGACATCAACCGCAAGACGGGCGTGACGGTCATCGTGATCACGCACGCCATGAGCGTGGTCGAGAAGATCTGCCGCAACGTCATCGTTTTGGAGCACGGGCGCATCGTGGAGCAGGGGAGCGTGGCGGACGTGTTCGACCACCCCACCTCGCATGCTGCCAACGTGCTGCTCGAAAGGGTTGATTGGGATGCCTAGCGCGATCACCGAATTCATCGCCGAGTACGGCGAGCTGCTTGCCGAGGGCACCCTGAGCACCATCGTGATGGTGATCGTGCCCACGCTCATCTCCTACATCATCGGTACGGCGCTCGGCGTGGTGCTCTACCTCACGGCCCCGGGTTCGCTGCGACCCATCCCGGCGCTCAACGCCGTGCTCGGTTGGGTCGTGAATATCCTGCGCTCGTTCCCGTTCATCGTGCTCATGGTGTTCATCATCCCGTTCACGCGCCTCATCATGGGTACGGGTTCGGGCATTCTGGGCACCATCCCGCCGCTTGTGCTCTCGGCGTCGCCCTTCATCGCGCGCATGATCGAGCAGTCGCTTGCCGAGGTTCCGCGCGAGAGCGTGGAGGCTGTCGAGGCTTGCGGCGCTAGCGTGCCGCGCATCGTGTTCTCGGCGTTGCTGCCCGAGGCGCTGCCCTCCATCGTGCGCGGCGTCGCCGTCGTGCTCATCTCCGTGCTGGGCTACACCGCCATGGCCGGCGCCATCGGCGCGGGCGGCCTGGGCGACATCGCCGTGCGCTACGGCTACTACCGCCGCGTGGACGAGGTCATGATCATGGCCGTCATCATCCTCGTGGTGATCGTGCAGGTCATCCAGAGCATCTGCGACCTGGCCGCGCGCAAGGTCGACCACCGCGGTGCGAAGGAGGCTGCATCTTCAGCCAAGCGCGCAAAGGCCGACCGGGCGGCCGCCAAGCGCTCGCTCGTCGGGCGTCCGTAGCCAATCCGAATGGCAGCAGCGCCATCGACTGCCACCGCACTTCCCGCATCTCATCCGTATCTATCGAGAAAGGCTTTTACCATGAGCACCTCTT
Source organism: uncultured Collinsella sp. (assembly GCA_944321445.1). Lineage (GTDB taxonomy): Bacteria > Actinomycetota > Coriobacteriia > Coriobacteriales > Coriobacteriaceae > Collinsella. The sequence continues at coordinate 76,518 of CALULJ010000004.1, read as the reverse complement.
CCTCCATCTCCCGTCGCTCGTTCATCGCCGCTGCCGCAGGTATCGTGGCCGCCGGTTCGCTCGCCGCATGCGGCGGCAACGACACCTCTGCAGGCGGCTCCGTTGCGGTCGATTCCCCGGTCACCCTCACGATCGCTGCGAGCCCGAGCCCGCACGCCGAGATCCTGCACGACTTCGCCACCCCGCGCCTCGAGGAGCAGGGCATCGCGTTGAACGTCAAGGAGTACACCGACTACATCCTGCCCAACCAGGACACGAGCGCCGGCGAGGTCGACTGCAACTACTTCCAGCACATCAACTACCTCAACAACTACAACGAGGAGAACGGCACCGACCTGGTGAACGTCGGCAAGATTCACTTCGAGCCCATGGGCGTTTTTGCCGGCAAATCAGACGACCTGGCCAACATCGCCGACGGCGCCACGATCTCGGTGCCCAACGACGCCACCAACGAGGGCCGCGCGCTGCTGTTGCTCCAGGAGCAGGGCGTCATCACCTTGTCCGAGGACGCCGGCATCACCGCGACGCCTAATGACATCGTGGACAACCCGCACAACGTCGAGATCCTGGAGCAGGAGGCCGCCATGCTGCCCTCCACGCTCGCCGATGTCGACTTCTCCGTCATCAACGGCAACTACGCCATCGATGCGGGCCTGACCTTGGCCGACGCCGTCGCGCAGGAGAGCGCCGACTCCGAAGCCATCAAGAACGAATACGCCAACGTCATCGTGACCACGCCCGACCTCGAGGACGACGAGCGCATCAAGGCTCTCGTGGAGGTGCTCACCACCGACGAGTTCAAGGACTACCTGGCCGAGACCTTCGGCGACTCCGTCCAGGCCGCCTTCTAGCACCCACCGACGCACTTCTCCCCTGGGGAGAAGTGCGTTCAGGGGACACATTTTGTCCCCTCCTGGGACAGGCCTGCCGCGCCGCGTCCTCCCACAAAGTGCTCCGCTGCAAAAACCGGGGACTTTGGACGGATTTTTGTGGCCGGGTCCGCACCGGCGTCTTTTCTGCCTGCGAAAACGCGAGGTCAAAGAGCCGTCTGTCTGGACCCGGGGCGAAAAATCCGCCCAAAGTCCCCGGTTTTTGCATTGCTGGCTTTAGGACAAGGCCGCCTGCCCGCTGTGTCTCGCGTGTTACGAGGGGGTCCTTTCTCGCGCCTCGCTCGAGCGCTTCCCTTACAATAACGAAAGGTTTCCAGATGGATTTGTAAGGGGGACGATCCATGTTCTGTAGCAAATGCGGAGCACAGATGCAGGAGAGCGACAAGTTCTGCCCTGCTTGCGGTGCGCCGAATGCGAAAATGGCGCGGTTGGGGCAGGAGCCCTCGCAGGCCAGCGTCGCTGCCGGGCAAACGGCGGCGGGCGCGACGCAGCAGGCTCCGACGAACGGGCAGGCGGCATATGGCGCCGGGTTCCCGCAGGCCGGCGCCCCGGGTTTTCCTACAAAAGGCTGCCTTTCCCAGGCGTTCGATGACATCACCAAGGTTCCCGGTGCCTTCCAGCGCGTGCTGCAGATTGCGTTTCTGCCCGGCGTGATTGCCGTGGTGTCGGTCATCGCGCTCATCGTGCCCGTGATCGGGTGGGTGGTGTGCCCCATCGGCTTGCTGCTGTCGGCGGCAGCGGGCATTTGCGCCAACGGCTATGCCATCGAATGGGGGCGCGAGCTTTCACGCGGCCGTGGATTCGATCGCGGCGGTTCGATTCTCAAAACCTCCCTGTTCTCGCTCGGCTTCTTTAGCGGCTCGCTCAGCAGCATCATCGGCTTGCTCGCGTTCGTCCCGCTTCTTATCGGCTATCTGGTCGTTATCTTCGGCGGCGGTGCGGGCGTACTGTTCATCGCCTCCGGCTATCAAGGCTCGTATTACAGCTCGCAGCTTGGCGCGCTGCTCGGCTTGGGAATCATATTGTTCTTCGTGCTCGTGCTGGTGACGGTCGTGCTGAGCATCCTGCTTTCCATGTTCTCGGATGCTGCTGTGATGCATCTGGCGGTGACCGGCCGCGTTGAGTCCGCCTTCGCGCTGGGCAAGGTGTGGAAGCCGTTCAGGCAGCAGATGGGCGCGCTGTTCTGTGCGTCGATCCTGCCCGGAATCATCGTGGGTGTCGTCGTTGCGATAATCGACCTCATTCTGTTTGCCATCGCGGGAGGCATCTTCGCATCCTGGTATCGAAACACCCTGTACGGCGACTCGTTGGGAACGTTTATCTCGCTCGTTCCGCTGCTGGTGGTCGTGGCGGCAATCGTGTTCGTGAGTTGCTGCTCCGGGGCGTTCGCGAGCGTGCTCAAGTACCGCGCCGTGGGCTACTGGGCGCAGCGCCACGCTTCCGATTGGACGCATGAGGGGGACGAGGACTACACGTTTACGCTTTCGGGCGCTGGACTGGGCCCGTCAACGGATACTGTCCGATAGGACACTCGTCACACGTCGCCTCTCCCGTTTCTTTCTTTCAATGTGAGGAGTCACCCATGTTCTGTTCGCACTGCGGTACCCGGATTCCCGACAATGCGGCGTTCTGCCCTCAGTGCGGCTCGCCGACAGTGGCAGCCCAACAGCAAACCCAGCAAGCCCAGCAAACCCAGCAAGCCCAGCAACAGTATTATGCCGCCTCGTCGGCTCCGCAGGCTTCGCAGCAGACGTCATGGCAGCCGCCTGTTCCGGCATACGGTGCCCCCATCGCTGCGGACCGTAATCTTTTCATGTGGGCATTGTTGACGTTCGTTACCTGCGGAATCTATCACTGGTACTTCGTCTACCGTTTGGCGCAGGATATGAACGCGCTGTGCGAAGGAGACGGCGAGGAGACTCCCGGGCTGCTGGTGTTCATCGTGCTCTCGCTGTGCACTTGCGGGTTCTATTCATACTGGTGGGAGTACAAAATTGGCAACCGCCTGCAGCGCAACGCCCCGCGCTACGGGCTGCTATTCCAAGAGAACGGCACCACCATCATTCTGTGGCAGGTTGTTGGCATGCTGCTGTGCTGCATCGGACCGTTTGTTGCCATGAACATCATCATCAAGAACACGAACGCCATGGCCACCGCGTACAACGCGCGCCTGGGTCGCTAAGGAACGCTGCCGGTGGAATGCAGGACGCGCGAGGAAGCGCCGAGGGGGAAGGGCGGGGACGCTTTGCCCCCGCGCGTGCCCGGAGTGCTGCAGAGCGCCCTGTCGCTCGTGGGCTATGTGGTCGTGGCTGGCTTGGCCCTCTACCTTACCGACATCGGATGCGTCTTTCGGACGGTAACCGGCATCCCGTGCCCGGGGTGTGGCATGACGCGTGCCTGGCTCGCCGTGTTGCGGCTGGACTTTGCCGCCGCGCTTGCCTACCATCCGCTGTTTTGGATTGTGCCTGCCGCGATTGCGCTCGTGTGCGTCCAGCAGGCGTGCGGTGAGATCGTGGCTTGGGCACAGGCGGATTTGGACGACGCTGCGCTGGCTCGCCGCGCGGCCCGTGCCGCATTCGTGTTGCGGCTGTACAACCCTATTCTTATCGCGCTCATCGTTGCGCTCATCGCGCTGTGGGTCATTCGTTTAGTGGACCCTGTGGACGCCGGCCTGCTATTCGGTGGCATTGCTCCGGCAGGAGTTCCCGCAGACGTCATCCACCTGCAGCCTCCCGTCTGGACCGATTGGCTCGCATAATGGACGCACTTCTCCCCTGGGGAGAAGTGCGTCGGTTCGAAGGTCAATGCAAAAAGTCGGGACTTTGGGCGGATTTTTGGGGCCGGGTCCGTATCGGCGTCCTTTCTGCCTGCGGAAACGCGAGGTCAGAGAGCCGCTTGTCTGGATCCGGGACGAAAAATCCGCCCAAAGTCCCGACTTTTTGCACAGGGAGCCTCGCGGGAGGACACGACACGGCAGACCCGTCCCAGGAGGGGACAAAATGTCCCCTGGCACCCCCGTCCCCAATGGGGACATTAGAGGCAGAAGCCCGGCATGAGGGTGTTCACGTAGGTGTCGCCGGTATCCTCGTCGGTCGTCTGCTCGAGTGTGGGCTCGCAGGCGTAGTGGAACGGGTCGCCGTTGGGCCCCACGCGGTTGAAGAACGTCTCGCCCCGCTCGAGCGATACGTCCGGGCTCGGGCTGCGCAGCCACCAGAAGCACGGATCGCCGTCGCGCGTGCGCCGCAGCGGTTCGTTCGCCTGGTTAAACGACAGATTCATCTCCAGAAATGCCTGGTATTGCAGGCCCTCCTCGTTCATCACGGCGCCGATGTACTCGTATCCGGAATTGAACGAGGAGAGCTCGCGCTTTCCCACAATCTCGGCGTAGGAGGGGAGCCACAGCGTATCCTCCGTCGCGGTCACGCAGGAGGCGTCGGTGGCCGCGCCCGCGTTGTTCGTCATCTTGCGCACGGGCACGAGCGCGTCGGCAAGCTCACGGGGGAGGAGCTCCCGGGCGTCGCCGTCCAGCCAGGCGCGCGCCTCCGATGCCTCCCAAGCCGCCTGAACCATGGCGTCGGGGTGCATCGCGCGGGCGGCGAGCGGGGTGTTGAGCAGCAGCGTCAGGCCGCTGACGCCCGTGCCGTCGGCGCGCTCGTCGGCGCGCAGGCCGAGCAGCTGCGCCGTCGCCGGCGTCCCGTCGGCAAGCTCGAAGCGCTTGAGCGCGCGGCATACGGTTCCGTCGGCGTTGAGCAGGCGATGCTCGGTCGCGATGCGCGCCGCCTCGTCGTCCGATGCGGCGGCGATGCGGCCCGCCAGGTCGATGAGCTCCTCCCAGCTGTATTCGGCAAATGAGCCCTTGATGCCCCTCATGCGGTCGACGATGCCGAATCCCCTGGTGGCGATGCCGGCGGCTACCAGGCCGACTGCCGCGGCGCCCGCGCCCGCAAGGACCGCGCGCCGGGTCCGGGCGCGCTTGAGCGCATGGCGCTGCTCGGCTTCCTTCCGGTGAACCTCCTGCCAGTCGATGGCCAGGTGCGCACCCTCATCGACATAGGTCGGGCTCGGCGTGTCGGTGGGCGCGGTCCCCGGCATGCAGACGTTCTCGTCGTAGGCGTGCCGCAAAAGCTTCAGCAGCTCGTGGGCGCTCGGACGCTCGGCTTGATCGGCGCGGATGCCAGAGAGGATGGCTGCCACCAGACGCTCGTCTGCGGCTTCGCGCGGCGCGAGCGGCAGCGGGTCGGATTTCATCTTGTGCAGGTAGTAGGAGGGCACAGCCGCCTCGGAGATCCTAAACGGCGTGTGCCCGGCGTACAGCTCGTAGAGCACCGAGCACAGCGCGTAGATGTCGATGGAGGGCGACTGGCGCAACAGTCCCACGCCCGGCACGTCGCGCGTGAGCATCTCCGGCGCCGCGTACTCGGGCGTGCCGTTGCGCCAGATGTCCGAAAGCATGGTGAACGAGGCGTCCTGTACCGCGCGGGTCGAGCTTCCCATGTCGATGAGGCACACGTCGAATGCGCCGCGATCCACCTGCCGGGCGAGATCGTGGCGGTCCGTGCGCACCATGATGTTCGCGGGCGAGAGGTCGCGGTGGACGAAGGGGTGGTCGAGGTGCACCGCGCCCTCCAGCACCTCGGCGATAGCGATGCCCAGCGCGCAGACGGTCGCACCCGCCACGCCGTCCCCTTCGGGGGGACGCTGCGGGGTCACGGCCGCGAGCGTGGAGCCGCAGACCCACTCCATGGCGATGGCCGGCGTTCCCTTCATGGAGCCGTAGCCGTATACATGGGGAAATCCGTGAAGTTGCGCCACGGCCAGCTGGTTGCGGTACTCCTCGAAAAACGATGCGACGCGCGCGTTGCGCACGACGTCCGCAGAGCCGGCGACGCTCGCGAGGTCGGGGTATTTCAGGGCGAACGTCTCTCCGAAGGCGTTGCGCACGCGGCGCACGCAGCCGATGTTGCCCTGCGCGGGGCCGCTTTCGGCGAGCAGGGTCATGAAGCGGCGCTTCGCCTCGTCTTCCTGGGCGGGCTCGAGGGCGAAGGCCGTATCGAACCAATCGAGCTCGATGACGTCGCACGATGAGATGTCGCTGGCGGGGTTTTCGGTGTCTGACATGGCGGGCCTCAGCGGTCGGAGGGGCGGATGGAGATGCTTCTATGCTGTAACGCGGACGGCAAGGAACGTCGTGTTGGCGCCGAGTCTCAGCATGTCGCCGGGGTGCAGCTCGACGGGCGGGTCGCCGGGCCCCTCCTCGCGCAGGGAACGGGGCCGCTCGACGAAGCGCTCGGTACGGTCGGCGCCGGAGATAAGCGTGGTGCCGTTGGTGGAATCGAGGCCCTGTGCGAACCAGCGGCCGCTCCCATCGCTCCATATGCGCAGGTGCCGGCGCGAGACATCGAGGTCGACGTCGGAGATGGTGTTGTCCCCAGCGGCGAACGAGCCGATGACCGTGCCCTCCTCCGTCGCGTCCAGCAGGTGCACCGGCGGCTTGGTCGCCTGGTCGACGAGGCGGATGAGCCCCAGCCGCACCGCCTCGGCGGACGGGGCGGGTGCCGAGGCGCGCTCGCCGATGACGGTATCGGGCGTGCGCATGCCGTAGCCCATCTTCCCGTTGGCGAAGTGCTCGGTGTAGGCGACCGCCTGCTGGGGATCGCCCAAGCACCCGACGACGATGAACAGCATGAGGTACAGGACGGCGCGGTCGCCTTCCGGCAGGTCGGTGGCGGCGATGAACGCGACGGCGTTCAGGTACAGCCGATCGTCGAGGTCCCAGGCGCGCAACGCGTCGGCCATCGCCTGGGCGGCCTCGGTGCGGTAGTGGCAGGCGATGTCGGCGCGGACGTCTGCGGAGCCGCTGCGGTTCGCCGCCATCCGGGCGATGATGTTTTGGGTGCTCACGTCGAAGGCGCGGAACTGTTCGGGGTGGATAGCGCCCGGCTCGCTGTGGACGATCGTGCGCGAAAGGAACGTGCGGCTGTCGACGCGGTCGCGCAGCGACTTGCCCTCGTTGGTAGGTTTTGAGTTGAGCAGCAGCCATGCAGCGTCCCGATTCGTGATCCCGCCGAATCGGCGGAGGTCATCAAACATGACTGCGCTCGGCGTCTCCCGCTTCATGGGCCCGACCCTTCTCGAATACGGGGTGTTTGATTGCACCAAATTATATGGCAAACGGCCAATGCGGGCGAATCACCTGCGTGGATAGATTGTTTCGCCAAAAATGCCCGCGTTCGGGGCACCCGGACGCACAGCTGCCTGCCACGTAAACGCGTGCCCTCGGCTGAGCTATTCCGCCAAAAAGTCGATGGTGTACTGCGCGGCGACCATGCTGCCGCGCGCGAGCACCGATTCGTCCACCTTGTAGTAGCAGGAATGCTGCGCCCACGTGGCCCCGATGGCGGGGTTGCGGCAGCCCACGAAGGCCAGCACGCCGGGGACCTCGTGCAGATACTCCGAGAAATCCTCGCCCGAAAGCGTGCCGCGATAGCTGCCGATGCCCTCGGTGCCCAGCACCTCCTCGACGGCGCGGCGGCAGCGGGCGCTGGCCGCGGCGTCGTTTTCCACCTTGTAGTTGGCGATCGTGTAGTCCGTGAGCTTAGCCTCGGCGCCGAGCGCCATGGCCGTGTGGGTGCAGATGCGCTCGATGAGGGTGGGCATGATGTCGTGCACGCTGTCGCTGTAGGTGCGCACCGTGCCCGTGAGGTAGGCGGAGCCCGCGATCACGTTGCGCGCGGTGCCGCCGTGCAGCTCGCCCACGGTGACCACGGCGGGCTCGTAGGGGGAGAGGTCGCGGGAGACGATGGTCTGCAGGTTGTTCACGATCTCTGCCGCGGCGATGATGGCGTCCGCGCCGCGCTGCGGCATGGCGCCGTGGCATGACGTGCCCTCGATGTCGATGCGGAACCAGTCGGTGTTGGCCATCCGCGGGCCCGGCTCGCAGCTGACGGTGCCGGCGTCGACCTCGCTCCATATATGCATGGCAAAGGCCCCGTCGACCCCTTCGCACGCGCCCGCGGCCACCATCATCTTGGCCCCGCTGCCGTTTTCCTCGGAGGGCTGGAACACGATGCGGACCTCGCCGTGGAGGGCATCGGTCAGGTCGTGCAGGATCCGGAGCGTGCCGAGCATCATGGCGATGTGGCAGTCGTGGCCGCAGGCGTGCATGACGCCCTCGTTCACGCTCGCGAACTCCTCGTCCGTGCGCTCGGTGACCGGCAGGGCGTCGATGTCGGCACGCAGCAAGATCCGACGGCGTGGCGTGCCATTTGCGTCATAGGCGTCCGGGGCGGTTCCGCGCAGAGTCGCGATGAGGCCGGTCTCGAGCGGCCGCTCGTAGGGGATGCCCATGGCGTCGAGCTCGCGCGCGATGTCCTCGGTGGTTTGGAACTCCTGCAGGCTGAGCTCGGGGTGCTTGTGGAAGTGCCGGCGCCGCTCGATGATGTAGGGCTCGTACGCGGCGGCGAGCTGTTGGATGGTTGCGGTGGTGCCCTCGGTTGCCATGGCGGAACCTCCTTGGTCGGTTCCCACAAGTATAGATGCCAAAACGCTCCTGAGGTCCTTTCACCCGTGTCGACGCTGCGATGTGAAAAACCTCTGTCCCTATTTCACGTATGGCCAAGGGGCACTGAAGAAATCTAAGTGCCGATTAATAAGATTTTTTGACTTCGCGTTGTATAAGTCGGGATTGCTGGGTATTATTCTTGGCGTACGTAAGGCAAGGCCGGTGCGAGCAGGGAATTTGCTTGCCGGCACACAAAGGAGGAATCAAGCATGAGCCTGAAGCCGCTTGGAGACCGCGTTCTTATCAAGCCGGATGCAGCTGAGCAGAAGACCGCCTCTGGTCTGTACATCGCGAGCAACGCCCAGGAGAAGCCGCAGCGCGGCGAGGTCGTCGCCGTGGGCGAGGGCAAGCTCAACGACAAGGGCGAGCGCATGCCCATCGACGTGAAGGTCGGCGACCACGTTATCTACGGCAAGTTCGGCGGCAACGAGATCAAGGTCGACGGCGAGGACTACCTCCTCATGCGCGCCGACGACATCTACGCCATCGTCGAGTAGCTCAATCGCAGCACCTAGGTTTCGCATTTCAATCGTTCTGTGGAGGAATTTCACATGGCTAAGAACATTACCTTCGACACCACCGCGCGCGCCAAGCTCGCCAAGGGTGTCAACACGCTGGCCGACGCCGTCACCGTCACCATGGGCCCCAAGGGTCGCTACGTTGCCCTGCAGCGCTCCTACGGCGCCCCCACCATCACCAACGACGGCGTTTCCGTCGCCAAGGAGATCGAGCTCGAGGACAATATCGAGAACATGGGCGCCCAGCTGGTGAAGGAGGTCGCCACCAAGACCAACGACACCGTGGGTGACGGCACCACCACCGCGACCCTGCTTGCCCAGGCCATCGTCAACGACGGTCTGCGCAACGTGGCCGCCGGCGCCAACCCGCTGGCCATCCGCCGCGGTATCGACAAGGCCGTCAACGCCGCCGTTGCCGAGATGAAGCAGCAGGCCCAGCCGGTCGAGACCAAGGAGCAGATCGCTTCCGTCGGCACCATCTCCGCTGGCGACCCCGAGGTCGGCGCCAAGATCTCCGACGCCATGGACGTCGTGGGCAAGGACGGCGTCATCACCGTCGAGGACGGCCAGACCTTCGACATCACCATCGACACCGTCGAGGGCATGCAGTTCGACAAGGGTTACGTCTCCGCGTACTTCGTGACCGACAACGATCGCATGGAGGCCACCCTCAAGGATCCCTACATCCTCATCACCGACCAGAAGGTCTCCAACGTTCAGGACATCATGCCCGTGCTCGAGGCCGTGTCCCGCGCCGGCAAGAGCCTGCTCATCATCGCCGAGGACATCGACGGCGAGGCCCTGCCGACCCTCGTGCTCAACAAGATCCGCGGCGCCCTCAACGTCTGCGCTGTGAAGGCCCCCGGCTACGGTGACCGCCGCAAGCGCATGCTCGAGGATATCGCCGTCCTCACCGGCGGCCAGGCCGCGCTCGACGAGCTGGGCATCAAGATCGCCGACATCACCGCCGACATGCTCGGTACCGCCAAGAGCGTGACCGTCTCCAAGGACAACACCACCATCGTCGGTGGCGCTGGCTCCAAGGAGGCCATCGAGAACCGCGTTGCCCAGATCAAGGGCGAGCTGGAGCACACCGACTCCGATTTCGACCGCGAGAAGCTCCAGGAGCGCCTGGCCAAGCTCTCCGGTGGCGTCGCCGTCATCAAGGTCGGCGCTGCGACCGAGACCGAGCTCAAGGAGATCAAGCATCGCGTCGAGGACGCCCTGCAGGCGACCCGCGCCGCTGTTGAGGAGGGCATCGTCGCCGGCGGCGGCGTGGCCTTCATGGACGCCATCCACGCGCTCGACAGCATCGAGATCTCTGATCCCGAGGAGCAGATCGGTATCGACATCATCAAGAAGGCCCTGACCGCGCCTGTCGCTACCATCGCCAAGAACGCTGGCTACGAGGGCGCTGTCGTGGTCGACAAGGTCGCCGCTCTGCCTGCGGGCGAGGGCCTCAACTCCGCCACCGGCGAGTGGGGCAACATGATCGCCATGGGCGTGCTCGACCCGGTCAAGGTCACCCGCACCACCCTGCAGAACGCCGCCTCCGTTGCCTCGCTGATCCTCATCACCGAGGCCACCGTGACCGACGTCCCCAAGAACACGCAGCTTGAGGATGCCATCGCGGCCGCTACCGCCAACGCTCAGGGCGGCGGCATGTACTAAGCCGTAAAGGCCTAGAACTCCATCCGGAAGCCCCGGAGGGTTCCCTTGCCGGTCGATCGCGCCTGCGGCGCTCAAACGACCGTCAAGGAAATCCCTCCGGGGTTTCCTGCGTTTACGGGCTTGTGCCGGGCGTCCGGGGAGGTCTTAGTTGCTGCTAATTCGGGCTGACGCAGGGCGGCTCGCGCCTTCGGCGCTTGCTTTGAGTGATGGCGATTGTGCTGCAGGCATTGCGGAGCGCCCATCTGCTCGTGTGTCCGGGTACAATTGAGCGGTTGTAACGCGGGCCTTTGGGCCTTTTCGCATGAGGGAGCGTATTCGTTATGGCGCAGCAGCACGATCTATTCGACGATATCATCGATATCAGCAAGGGGCTCGGTGCCCTGAAGGACCCGTTTTCCGGCGTGACCGATGCGCTGCTGGGCGTGGAATCTGCCGAGGCTCCCATATGGAACCCGGCGGATTACAAGGAAAGGCCGCGCCCCAACTCCATTCCGTGTTTAGTGTGCAACTACGAGAAGAGCTCCTGCACCGCTTGCATCGATGCGTGCCCGGTGGACGCCATCGAGATCGAGGAGTTCAGCATCGAGGTCAAGGACACGTGCCGCAAGTGCGGTCTGTGCGTGGCGGTGTGCCCCACGGATGCCTTCGTTTCGCCCAAGATCATGCCCAAGAAGCTCTACGACGCCATCGCCGGCGCCGCCGCGGCGCACGATACGGCGTACGTGACCTGCACGCGTGCCCTGCGCCGCATCCCGCGCGAGAACGAGGTCGTCGTGGCCTGCGTGGGCGACGTGCCGCCCGAGGTCTGGTTCTCCGTCATGGCCGACTACCCCAACGTGAGCGTCTACCTCCCGCTGGGCATTTGCGATAACTGCAAGAACACGACGGGCGAGGAGCTGTTGGGCGAGCATATCGCCACGGCGGAGGAATGGGCAGGCGCCGGCCTGGGGCTCGAGGTGGACGCCAAGGACCTTACCTGCACCAAGCGCCGCGAGTACGAGCGCAAGGAGTTCATGGACAACATCATGCGCACGACCGGCCTTGCGGTAAGCAAGCTCAACCCGGCGACGGCGGCCGTCGCTTCGGTCACGCAGCGCCTGAGGGACCACACGAAGAAGATCTCTGAGCTCGAGAAGACGCTGCGCAACGCCTGCGGCACCACGACGCAGAAGCGTCGCCGCATCCTCACGCAGGGCCGTCAGCTCGTGCTGTCGACGCTTCAGTCCTATCCTGAGCTCGCGGAAAACATCCAGGTCAAGACCCCTGAATGCGACTTCTCCAAGTGCACGCTGTGCGGCGAGTGCGTCAAGATCTGCCCCACGCATGCGACCGACCTGGTCGGTGCCGGCCGCTTCACCGTCGAGCCCACCTACTGCGTGGGCTGCGGCCTGTGCGCCGAGGCGTGCGAGGAGCATGCCCTCACCATGGTCGAGCACGACGCGAGCGACCTCGTGGTTCCCGATCCCGAGGCCGAGAAGAAGGCCGCCGAGGCCGCCAAGGCTCGCGCCGAGATGGAAAAGACCAAGGCCGAGGCCAAAAAGAAGCTCAACAAGATGCTCGACTCCGTGGAGAAGCTCGACAAGTAGGCCGCGCCGCCCAGGCGCTCCTCGCGCCTCCCAGAGCGATGGGCTATCATATTCCCGAAGGTTCAGGCGTCCCCGCTGCTTGCCGGCGGGGCGCTTTCGTTTGAGAGAAGGTACATCGTGGCCCTGTCTATTGGCATCGTCGGCCTGCCCAACGTGGGCAAATCGACCCTGTTCACGGCGCTCACCAAGAAAGGCGGCCTTGCCGCCAACTACCCGTTTGCGACCATCGATCCCAACGTGGGTATCGTGGACGTGCCCGATGACCGCCTGCAGAAGCTTGCGGACATCGTGCATCCGGGTCGCATCGTGCCCGCGACGGTCGAGTTCGTGGACATCGCTGGCCTGGTGAAGGGCGCCAATGAGGGCGAGGGCCTGGGCAACCAGTTCTTGGCCAACATCCGCGAGACCGATGCCATCTGCGAGGTTGTGCGCTACTTCAAGGATCCCAACGTCATGCGCGAGGTCGGCCGTACCGGTGACTTCGTCGATCCGGCGGGTGACGCCGACACCATCATGACCGAGCTGATCCTCGCCGACATCCAGACCCTCGAAAAGCAGCTGCCCAAGCTGGAGAAAGAGGCCAAGCGCGACCACGAGCTGCAGTCCAAGCTCGACGTGGCCAAGCGCCTGGTCGCCTGGCTGAACGAGGGCAACCGCGCCGCCGCCCTCGACATGACCGACGAGGAGCGTGCCGCCGCGAAGGGTCTGTTCCTGCTTACCATGAAGCCCATCCTGTACGTGGCGAACGTCGACGAGGACATGCTCGGCGAGGAGCTGGAGCCCATCGACGGCGTCACGCCCATCCCCATCTGCGCCAAGGTCGAGGCCGAGCTTTCCGAGCTCGATGCCGAGGAGGCTGCGGAGTACCTGGAGACGCTGGGGCTTGAGCGCCCGGGCCTCGAGGTACTCGCCCAGGCGGCCTACAAGCTGCTGGGCCTGCAGTCGTTCTTCACCGCCGGCGAGATGGAGGTCAAGGCCTGGACGGTGCGCCAGGGCGCGACGGCTCCCCAGGCGGCGGGCGTCATCCACACCGACTTCGAGCGCGGTTTCATCAAGGCCGAGGTCATCTCCTACGACGACTACATCGAGCTCGGTGGCGAGCAGGGCGCCAAGGCGGCCGGCCGCCTGCGCATGGAGGGCAAGGACTACGTCATGGCCGACGGCGACGTCGTGCACTTCCGCTTCAACGTGTAGGCGGGGCTCTGTCCGTTCCAGCAAAGGAGACCCATGTTCAAGTACAGCAAAACGGCAGGTTACCTGAGCATCGTTGCGATTGCGCTCGCCGTGCTTCCGGTTATCGTCGCCATCATCGTGATTCCGGGTCTGCCCGACAGCGTGCCCATGAACTTCTCGGGGGACCGCTGGGGCAGCAAGTTCGAGCTGCTCATTCCGCCTGTGCTGGCGCTTGCGTTTGGCTTGGGCATCTACCTGCAGACGGCCCGCAAGGCGGCCGACCATGCGCGCGACTCAATGACCATGGCGATCACGACGGCCGAGCGCTTCATGCGCAACGCCGTGGTTACGACGGCGGCGATCGACATCGCTTTCGCATGGCTACTCTACGGCGTGATGACGGGGCTTGCCGCATAGGGCGCTGTTTTCCATGTGTATGGTCGTGAGGGCCGCAGGCACATGTCCTGCGGCCCTCATTCGTTTAGCGGCCTTGAGTTTTCGAGCAGAGCGCGCTTTTGCCGACGGCCCTACACCATGGGGAGGCGGTCGTTGTTGACGGGGCGGTAGAACAGCTCCTTCACGCGGTCGGGGTCACTCGACTGCCCGCGCGCCCACATGGTCTTCGCCACGAGCGCCTCGGTGGTCATATCGTCGCCCTTTAAGATGCCCGCATGCTCCGCGTAGGCGCGGCCGACCTCGTATACGCCCAGGTCAAGCCCTTCTTCGGGCACCTGTGTGGTGATGACGATCGTGCGTCCCGAATCGACCCAATCGAAGATCGCGTCCTTGAACGACGGGCCGCTGTGCGCGTCGCCCGCGTACTCAGGGATGCCGCCGATACCGAACGTTTCGAGGATGATGGCTTCGTAGTTGGGCTTGAGCAGCCTGAAGATGGCCGGGCTGATGCCGGGCGTGAGCTTGAGCACAAATACCCGCTCGTCAAGCGTGTCGAAGAAGCGCGGGCCTGCCGGCTTTGTCGCAGCTGCGGCCAGCCCCTGCGCTGCAACGAGCGCGTCGCCGCTGCGGATGATGCGGTCGTTGCGAATGTAGGCGATCGAGGGGTAGTTCACGCTTTTGAACGCGTTGAAGCTCATGGTTCGCTGCTTGCGGCCGCGCGTGCCGGCGATGACCGTGCCGTTGAACACGATGACTACGTCGTGGCTGCGGTCGTCGGTGGCATACAGGATGCTTTGGAACACGTTGAGCTTGGCGTCGGTGAAGGAGTCTTCCATCGGTTTTTGCGAGCCGGTGAGCACGATGGGCTTGGGACTGTCCTGGATAAGGTAGGAGAGCGCGGCGGCGGTGTAGGCCATGGTGTCGGTGCCGTGCAGCACCACGAATCCGTCGTAGGCATCGTAGCGGCTGGTGATGGCAGAGCTGATGGCGAGCCAGTCGCGCGGGCGCATGTTCGTGCTGTCGATGTTCATGAGCTGCACGATGTCGATGTTCGCGAGGCAGGCGATTTCCGGCACGGCGCGAGCGAGGTCCTCGCCGGTGAGGCTGGGGGAGAGGCCGTGGCCGTCTTCCGCTGAGGCGATGGTGCCGCCGGTCGCGATAAGCAGGATCGATTTCATTGCACAGGCTCCGTTTCGCTTGAAGTGGTCGGTCCCCATTATGTCCCACGGGCGGGTCGTTGCGCGAAGTTGGATAGAAATGTCGATTATGCATTTTTAGCACCGCCTGGTGAGGTGTTTTCGGGCGGTTTCGAGGGTTCACGGGTCGATGCCGGACGGGTGCAGGGCTTGAAATCACGGAAAACACGGTCGACGGAGCTCGTTGGCCGCTCGAATGACGCTTGAAACGGCTCGGCGGCCCAGCTCAAAAATGCATAATCGACATTTCTATCCAGTTTGAGCACAAAAACCTCCCTCGGCGCGCGGTCGCTCGGCGTGTTGCGGGACCCCGCGAGCTGCCCCGCGCGCCGATCTAGACAAATTGGGTCGATATGCATTTTTCAAAATACGCGACAAACGGGGGCTACCTGCATGCGGCCCCGCATTCGCCTGGATTTGGGCGCTTGGAGGCGCGGTACGGCTTGCATGCCAACCCGGTCTAGCCGGAGTTGGCTGTTCCCCAGGAGCTACGACCAGCTCCAGCATGCTTGGAAAATGCATATCGACCCAATTTGTCTAGATTCGCCCTGCTGCCCCTCAATGCTGATCCCGACGGATGCGTCGTGCTGCTCTTTCGGGGAGTTTTGCTCGAAGTCGGCGCGCGTGCGGCGCCGATGTGTATCATTGACTGGTTAGCTTTTCGGCGGCGCGAGCCGCTCGCACGTTTCTTATGGAAAGGAAGCTTCATGTCGCAGCCCTCTTCCAACCAGATGGGGAGCAAGGTCCTCGTCTTCGACTTCGGCGCGCAGTACGGCCAGCTCATCGCCCGTCGCGTGCGTGACCTGCACGTGTACTCCGAGATCGTTCCGTGCGATATCTCGGCCGACGAGGTTCGCGCCATGAATCCGGCGGCGCTCATCCTCTCCGGCGGCCCGGCGTCCGTATACGCCGAGGACGCCCCCACCATCGATCCCGAGGTGCTCAACCTTGGCATCCCCGTGCTCGGTTTCTGCTATGGCCACCAGACCATGGCTGTGGTCCTCGGCGGCGAGGTCTCGCACTCCGAGATCGGCGAGTACGGCCCGGCCACCATCGAGCGCGACCGCGAGAGCGCACTGTTCAACGCCACGCCCATTCAGCAGACCGTGTGGATGAGCCACCGCGACGCCGTCTCCCGCGCGCCCGAGGGCTTCGTGGTCACGTCGTCCACCGAGGTGTGCCCCGTCGCCTCCATGGAGTGCCCCGAGCGCAAGCTATACTCCACTCAGTTCCATCCCGAGGTGCGTCACACCGAGTACGGCCAGCAGATCCTGTCGAACTTCCTGTTCAACATCTGCGGCATCGAGCCCACGTGGACCATGGACAACCTCGTTGAGTCCATGTGCGCCGACATCCGCGAGAAGGTCGGCAGCGACCGCGTGATTCTGGCGCTTTCGGGCGGCGTGGACTCCTCGGTGGTCGCGGCGCTGGGCGCTCGCGCTATCGGCCGCCAGATGACCTGCGTGTTCATCAACCATGGCCTGCTGCGCAAGGGCGAGCCCGAGCAGGTCGAGGAGGTCTTCACCAAGCAGTTCGACGTCGATTTCATCCACGTGCATGCCGAGGACCGCTATGCCGCGCTGCTCGACGGCGTCACCGAGCCGGAGGAGAAGCGCCGCATCATCGGCACGCAGTTCTGGAAGGAGTTCTTCGCCGTTGCGCAGGAGCTCGACGGCGTGAAGTACCTGGCCCAGGGCACCATCTACCCCGACATCATCGAGTCCGGCGCGCGCAAGACCGGCGGCAAGGCCTCGACCATCAAGAGCCACCACAACCTCATCCCGTTCCCCGACGGCGTGCACTTCGATCTCATCGAGCCGCTTGACCACTTCTTTAAGGACGAGGTGCGCGAGCTCGGCCTGGCCCTCGGCCTGCCCGAGCACATTGTGTACCGTCAGCCGTTCCCGGGCCCGGGCCTGGCCATTCGCATCATCGGTTCGGTGAGCCCCGAGAAGCTCGAGATCCTGAAGAACGCCGACGCCATCGTGCGCGAGGAACTGGACGCCTACAACGCGCGCCTGTTCGAGCAGACGGGCGACCGCAACTCCGAGCACAGCTGCTGGCAGTACTTCGCCGTGCTGCCCGACATCAAGAGCGTGGGCGTCATGGGCGACGAGCGCACCTACCAGCGTCCGGTGATCATCCGCGCCGTGGAGTCGAGCGACGCCATGACCGCCGACTGGGCCAAGCTGCCCTACGAGGTGCTGGGCAAGATCTCGAGCCGCATCGTGGCCGAGGTGCCCGGCGTGAACCGCGTTGCCTACGACATCACGAGCAAGCCCCCGGCGACCATCGTGTGGGAATTGTTGCAGCCCTTTGCGAGGGAGGCCGGAGACGGTCTCCCTCGTTTTTTCTCGCGTCATTTCGGTCATGTCGTTGCTGTGATTGTGTGTGTGGTATTCGCAAGCCAATTGCCAGTTCTACCTGCGGGAATAATGGGTCTTGCCAAGTTGCTCACATCATAGACGCCTATGGCCGTGGCGACTCGACGCTTCGCGTTGCGCCGAGAAGCGCGTTCGCTCGTTAGCGTCACTCCCCGGAGAAATGCACTCATAGTGCACTCACGGCGAATTATGTCCCGGTTTCATGTACTCACGGGAACGAAAATGGGTCCATGACCTCGCGCGGAGGATTATTCTGCCCTTCAGCTTCGCTGGTATAATTTCTGCATCAGCTATTCCTTCCAGGGCGGTGGACTCAATGGGCGTTGGCGATCACAGGCCCGAAGACAAATATGTAAAACTGCCTGCTGTTATCCATGCGACCAGGCTTGGCTACTCATATCGCTCCATCAAGAATAGTGTTGCTGGCATCGACTTTGATACCGACACCAACATCTTCTACGAAGACCTGCGCAGAGGAATCTCCAAAGTCAACGGCGTGGCCCTTTCGGAATCCCAGACGTGTCACATTGCCTCGATTCTTCGTGACATGCTGTCGGCAAATGATCTAGGACGCTCCTTCTTCAAGACACTTCAGACTTCGGTTGATGGTCTCAAGCTGGTTGATTTCGGCAACCCGGCAAACAACATCTTTACAGTTGTCACCGAGCTGCCCTATTCCAGCGGGGACGACTCGTTCAGGCCGGATATCACGTTCTTCGTAAACGGAATGCCGCTCTGCTTCCTCGAGGCTAAGAGGCAGAACAACAAAGATGGCATTGTCGCTGAGCGCGAGCGCATGTACTCCCGGTTCTCCAATCCCATATACTGGCGCTTTGTCAACATTACCCAGATTATGGTGTTCTCGAACAACATGGAGTACGACAACGGCAGCCGCCAGCCGCTCTTTGGCTCGTATTACGCTTCGAGTGCTTACGGAGCCGTGAGTCTCAACCATTTTCGCGAGGAGGATGAGGGTTTTCTCGTCGCAGGTCTTGGCCCACGCGATTTCGAGCTCGAGAAGAAGGTCCTCGAAGACAACGGCCTTGGCTCGTTTTGGGGAAAACCTGAGTTCGAGTCGTCCATAGATCCGCTAACGCCCACAAACCGCATTATTACTTCGCTCTTCTCGCCGGCAAGGCTGACTTGGATGCTTCGTTATGGCATCTGCTACGTGGAGAAGACCAACGACAGCGGTGCCAAGGAGCTTCGGAAGCACGTGATGCGTTACCCGCAATTCTTCGCGAACATAGCAGTTGAAAAGAGGCTAGCTGCTGGCGCCGACCGAGGGGTCATTTGGCATACCCAGGGCAGTGGCAAGACTGCCCTGGCTTTCTTCTTGTCTAGGTACCTCACCGACTGGTACCAGTCTAAGGGCGTCATCGCTCAATTCTTCTTTATCGTCGACAGGCTTGATCTTGCAGATCAAGCCGCTGATGAGTTCCGCGCCCGCGATGCCAGCGTTCGTGTCGTCAATTCGCGCAAAGAGTTTGGAGACTGCCTGAGGAATGACCCTGCGGCCAGGATAGCGGATGGCAACGTTGCTACATCACGATTCGATCGACGGGCTACCGAGATAACGGTTGTGAACATCCAGAAGTTCTCGGATGATGCCATGGCGATCGAGCCACCCTACAGCCTCAACGTGCAGCGGATCTTCTTCCTGGACGAGGCCCATCGCGACTACAGGCCCGGCGGCAGCTTCCTCGCAAGCCTTATGCGTTCCGACGAACATGCTGTCAAGATCGCGCTCACGGGAACGCCGCTCATTAGCCATAAGAGCGGCAATACCCGCGACGTTTTCGGCCCCTATATCCACCGCTATTTCTACAACCGCTCCATCGACGATGGCTATACGCTTCGTCTCATGCGCGAGGGCGTGAAGTCGACTTTCAAGATTAGGATGCAGGAGGTCGTAAAGGAGCTGCGCGAGATCAAGGGAGTGACCTCGTGGAACGAGGTGTTCGAGCACGACAACTATGTCAAGCCTCTTGTGAACTACATCGTAGATGACTATATGGACGCACAGGTGCGTCTGGGGGACGAAAGCATCGGCGCTATGGTTGTGGCGAGCTCGGCAAAACAAGCGCGCAAGATTTACGCCGAGCTGCAAGAGCTCGATCCCGATCTCTCGAGCGCCCTCGTGCTCCATGATGAAGGAAGCAAGGAGGAGCGACGCGGTATCCAGATCGAGTTCAAGCGCGGCGGCATCGATATTCTGGTTGTGTACAACATGCTGCTCACGGGCTTTGACGCCCCGCGCCTTAAGAGACTCTATCTCTGTCGGAAGATCAGGGAGCACAACCTGCTCCAATGCCTCACGCGCGTAAACCGTCCATATCATGACCACGCGTTCGGCTACGTGATTGACTTTGCCGATATCCGCGAAGAGTACGATAGGACCAACCAGGCATATCTGCGAGAGCTTGAGGAAGAACTGGGGGATTTCGCGACCTACTACGACTCCCTCTTCATGACGCCAGAGGAGATTGAGACCGATCTCGCCAAGGTCAAAGACTCGCTGTTCCTTTACAGTACGGACAATGTGGTCGAGTTCCAAAAACAGGTCAATGCCATTCAGGAGAAGTCCGCGCTTTACGAGTTGCGAGACGCCCTGACGAGGTACCGCGAGCTTAAAAATGTCGCATCCATGCACGGGTTCGAGAGCCTGTACCAAGGCTTTGACGTATATAACGCCGCAGAGCTCCTGCGCGAGGTGCAGCACCGCATCGATGCGGTGAACGCCCGTGAGGCGCTTGCGCGAAAGGACCTCTCTACTGGCGCCATCAACGTGCTCCTCGCGCAGCTTGAGTTCAGCTTCAAGAAGCAGGGCGAGCGAGAGCTCAAGGTGGCGACGGAGCTCGAGGACGTCATGAGAGACGCCTATCGCGAAGCATCGCGCGTCATCGATGCCGACGACCCGGAGTTCATTAACCTGCTCGACGAGCTCAAGAAGAGGATGAGGGAGCGCAACGTCGAAGAGATGACCTCGGAGGAGATGGCCATCTCAATCGACGAGTATCGTGCGCTCAAGAAGAGAATCTCGGAGTATCGTCAGCGGGAGGCTCTGCTGGCAGAGAAATACCACAACGACCCCAAGTTCGTTCGCGCTCACAAGAAGGCCGAGAGGACGCCTCCGCCCATCACGACCGGCACATCGAAGCTGGTCGGCATCCTCGCGGGAGTCAAGGAAAATGCGGATGCCCTTGTGGCCCGCAATGCCAACATCCTAGGCAATCCGCCGTACTTTCTCAGGCAAGTCGAGTCCATGCTTGCGGACGCATGCGACAATCAGGGCGTCGACTACGACGTCGATCAGGTTACCTCGCTCGCGAGCTTTATCGCGGGCCAGTACGAACAAGAGAAGGGCAAAGCAGCGTAGATGGACAAGACCCAGCTACTCACTAACACCAAGGGCATGATTGACCGGCTCAAGTCCTGCCTAGGCGACGCGGGCCTCAGCAACAGCAGCAGCGAGTACCAAATCATCACGGAAACGTTCCTGTTCAAGTTCCTGCACGACAAGTTCCTGCACGACCTCTCGAAGAAGTGCAGCATTCCTGCGGGGGTGACGACCGAAGAATACTACCTCGCCATGGACGATAAGGCCCGCGCCAAGGTCATGATCAAGCTACCTAACACGGCGACTATTCGCCCCGAGTGGATGATCTCGCGGCTCTTCAACCACAAGACCGAAGAGGGGTTTTCTGAAAAGCTCGACGAGGCGATGCTCGGTGTTGCCGCAGACAACGCCGACATCTTCTCAGTGCATGCCGGGGATGGAACAAATATCCGGCTCTTCAGCGGCATCTCGCGTCACGTCACAGAGATCGCCAAGAGGGACCCGTTTGCAGAGTCCATCATTGAGACATTGTCTAGTTTTTCTTTCGAGGGGGCCTTTGCGCAGAGCTACGACTTCTTCGCAGACGTCTTCGAGTACCTCATCAGCGACTACAACAAGGACTCCGGCGAGTACGGCGAGTATTTCACGCCGCATTCCATCGCCACAATCATCGCAAGGGTGCTTGTTCGCGAGGGCGATGCCAACGTGACCGTCTACGATCCCGCCTCAGGTACGGGGACGCTCCTATTGGCCGTCGCACACCAGATTGGCGAAGATGCCTGTACCATCTACGCACAAGACCGCAGCCAGAAGGCAAACGAGTTTCTGCGTCTCAACCTCATCCTAAACGACCTCGTGCACTCCCTGCCAAACGTCGTGCAGGACGACACGCTCAAGAGCCCCGGCCACAAGGACCCTGACGGCTCGGTGCGCAAGTTCGACTACATCGTGAGCAACCCGCCCTTCAAGGTCGACTTCTCGAAGACCAGAAACAAACTTGCGGGCGAGAAGTACTCAACGCGCTTCTGGGCGGGAGTTCCCAACATCCCGAACAAGAACGTCAAGGGAATGGCAATCTACTTGATGTTCCTCCAGCACATCATCGTATCGCTCAAGCCTGGCGGCAGGGCAGCATTCGTCGTGCCGACCGGTTTTCTTACCGCTAAGGGAAAAATCGAGAAGAAGATCCGTCAGAGACTCGTCGAGCGAAAAATGCTTCGCGGTGTCATCTCCATGCCATCAAGTATCTTTGCCAACACGGGGACCAACGTGAGCGTAGTCTTCATCGACTCCTCGAAGGAATATGACCATGCGCTGCTCATGGACGCCTCGAAGCTCGGCGAGCAGAAGAAGGCCGAAGGCACCAAGAACAAGCGGACGTACCTTCGCGACTTCGAGATGAACCGTATCATAGATGCGTTCAATGCCGCTGAGGAGATTGAGGACTTCAGCGTGCTTGCGAGCTATGAGGACATCGAGGCGAAGAACTGCTCATTTAGCGCTGGCCAGTACTTCGACGTAAAGATCGACTATGTTGACATCACGCCTGAGGAATTCTCCGAGAGGCTCGCCAACCACGTTGCCAACCTCGAGGTTATGTTTGCCGAGGGCGAAAAACTGCAGAAAAGTATTCTCGGCCAGCTTGAGGAGATTTGCCTTGATTAAAGTAAAGCTGGGTTCCCTTCTCGACGTCAAGCGGGGCATGAGTCTTTCCGGAAGGCACTATGCTACTCAGGGTAGATATATCCGCTTAACACTTGGTAACTTTGACTACATGTCAGGAGGTTTTAAAGAAGATTATTCAAAAGATAAATTGTATTATATTGGGCCAATCAGGCATCAGTATGTGCTTGACAAGGGCGATTTGATTACGCCTCTTACAGAGCAGGTCACCGGGCTTTTGGGCGAAATTGCAACGATTCCGATAGGTGATACTTATATTCAGAGTGGCGACATAGGTCGCATTGTGCCCAACAGAGAAAAGATAGACAAAAGGTTTGCCGCCTATCTGGTTTCTTCTCCTGGCGTAAAGAAGCAACTGGCTGCGGCATCCCAACAAACGAAGATTAGGCATACCTCGCCGGATGCAATTAAGAACTGCGACGTATGGATTCCTGAAGACATTCGAGTTCAGAGCGCCATCGCAAATCTCATGGACTGCATCAACGACAAGATTGCGTTGAACAAGAGGCTATGCTCTGAGCTTGAGGAGACGGCTCAGCTCGTTTATGACTACTGGTTCACGCAGTTCGACTTCCCCGATGAGAACGGTAGACCCTACCGCTCCTCCGGTGGAAAAATGGTCTACAACGATACCCTCAGACGCGATATTCCCGCAGGATGGGATGTGATTAAGGTTTGTGACCTGGTAAGCGTGATGAAGGGCATCTCATATAAATCGGATGACTTGTTCGGCGATGGCGTACCCATGGTGAGCTTGGCTTCATTCAATACCGATGGGACCTACAGGCCCGAGACGATAAAGAGCTACTCCGGAAAGATAGATGAGAGGCGAACGGTACAACCCGGTGACCTTATTATGTGCGTCACCCAGCAAACATCGATTGACCTGACGGGGAAGACCAATGTCATCGGCAAGGCACTGCTTATGCCGGACATTTTCGATGGGGTCGCTGTCATATCGACTGATGTTGTGAAGCTGATTCCGAGCAACCCGCTGTATGCCTACGTACTCGAACGCCTGTTTAGAAGATTAGATATACACAAGCATATTGTCGGCTACGCGAATGGTACGAAGATCAAGCATCTGGATGTCGAAGGGGCGCTTGACTTCTACTTCCCTATGCCCGCCACCGACCTAAGAGTGTTGGCGACGTTTGCACAGCTGCGAATGGAACAGGCGGCGCAATACAGCAGTCTCTTAAGGGAAAACGATGAGCTCATCAGGCTTCGCGACTGGCTGCTGCCCATGCTCATGAATGGACAGGTCAAAGTTTGCGTAGACGGAGGGACTCATAGAGTGGGAGCAGGAAATTCGGCAGTTATGGGGGTGTAGATCAACGATGGCGTTGAAGATGCCCCGATAAACGCGATATTTGCTATGCCGGCTCCAGTAGAGAGGCTGGGGCCGGCATGCGTTTGTTCGAGCGCGAGGGCTACCTCGAGAAGATCCGCGGGTTCTACCGCGACGACGGCGTGGTCAAGGTCCTCACCGGGGTCCGCCGGTGCGGCAAGTCGTGTCTCATGCAGACCATTGCTGAGGAGCTCAGGGCCACGGGGGTGCGGGAGGACCACATCATCTACCTCGACCTCGACCGGTACGGCTTCCGCTCGGTGAAGACGCCGGACCAGCTCGAGGCGCTGATCGAGCCTGCGCTCAAGACCCGCGGCATGAAGTACCTCTTCATCGATGAGATCCAGAACGTCGAGGGCTTCGAGGAGGTGGTGAACGAGTTTCGCACCGAGGGCGGATTCTACATCTTCATCACCGGGTCGAACTCCTATCTGCTCTCCGGTGAGCTCGCCACCAAGCTGACGGGGCGCTACGTCGAGTTCGAGGTGCAGACGCTCAGCTTCAAGGAGTACCGCGAGATGAAACGCTTCCTAGGGCAGGTGGTCGACCCCAACCCTGTGGCCGAGCTCGACCGCTACATCCTCGAGGGCGGCTTCCCCAAGGCGCTCGGCTACCCCAAGATGGCGGACAAACGCGCCTACGTGAGCTCCGTCATCAAGGAGATCTTCGAGAAGGACATCCGAAGGCGTGTGAAGGTGAAGAACGTCTCGGTCTTCAACCAGGTGCGCGACTACGTCATCAACAACTTTGGCGCGACGACCTCGCTCACGAACATCCTCTCCGACCTTGAGCGGCAGGGCGTCCGCATCAAGCGCGAGACGCTCAACCGCTACCTCCAGATACTCGAGGACGCCAAGATCATCAGCAAGTGCGCGCGCTTCGACATGAAGTCGCGCAAGTCGCTCAAAGGCGAGCAGAAGTACTACCTCACTGACCTGAGCTTCTACTTCGCGCTCAACACGGACAACCGCATCAACTACGGGCCGGTGCTGGAGAACATCGTCTACTGCTACGCGAGGAGCCTGGGATACGAGGTGAGCGTGGGGCGCATCGGCAAGCTCGAATGCGACTTCGTCATGCGCTCGCCCGAGATGGAGTACGCCTACGTGCAGGTGGCGATGACCATCATGAACGACCGGAAGACCGAGGACCGCGAGTACCGACCGCTCGAGCAGATAAGGGACAACTGGCCTAAGTTCGTCATCACGCGCAGCGACCCCATCCAGCGCCGCGGCGGCATCGTGCACGAGAACGTGACGGAGCTGATCGGGGAGGGGCGGACGTTCGGGTTGGCGTGGGTGAGCGCTTCGGCGGGAGTAGGTTGCTAAGAAGTTGCTCTTACCTACTCGGACCTGCTCTTACCTGCGCCAATTGCTTAGCGGGAGGGCATGTCATAGAGATGAACTGCGGGCTTATATTCTGATGGTGGTCGGGATGTGCGCTGGCTACCCTTATCCACACTAACCTACTCGGACTTACTCTCATCTACTCGGAATGAAGGGCAGGGCAGGTGAGAGGCTTAAGTGCGCTAGAGCTTTTGAACAACGATGACATTCATGCTCTGATATTGCTCGGCAGCGAGTTGCCAGCCGCTTTTCGTACAGTTTCGCTTATGGAATTGCCGACAAACCCCTTGCGTTTCTTAGAGCACATCAGTGCTTATTGTCGGAACAACGTTGTTGGCAGCTGGCGCTTGTCCCTCAATGTCGCTCATGACCCCATCTTACCAACAGCTGGCAGGGCGCTCATCTTCTTGGTCGCTGTCTTTAGAGCCTTGGCGAGCTCGTCGCTGCTGCGTCTCATGTACTTTCTGCTTCGGTTCATGATCTTGATCATCCTCTTTGGGCTGATATCTTCCTTGTCGTCTGTCTTATCGTCATCGTCCTCGGGAACCTCATTGTCAGGCACCCTGCGTTTTACTGCTTCAATCTCAACTTCAAGCTCGACTATCCGCTGGTTCAGCACGGTATGGATTTCAGCGACGGAGTTAAGGTCGCCGTACCGTCCGATAAGCACTTCCTCGCAGAAGGCTACGAGCTTGGCGCACTCGTCCAGCACATAGCTCCCGTTCGTCACAAGTGCCATCGACGTTGCGGCAGAGACGCCGGATCCACCGACGGCTCCGAGCAGCGCGCCGCCGCCGGCTATGAGCATAGTCCCACCTGCCATGCCGGCGCCACCGGCGGCGATAGCGCCGCCGCCAAGAAATGCAAGGCTGGCACTCGTGAGAGCAGCTCCGTGCAGCGCGGCCGCCTCAAGCCCCAGAGCCGCTGCCAATGTCGGTGCTATGGCGGGTGCGAAGTAGAACGCGAGACCACCAGTCGCTGCCACGACAACCACGGTTCCCGCAGCTCCAACGACACGTTTTGTCACGGCACCGTCAAGCTTACCGCGTGCGTTGTTAACCGCTTTGTCTAGCTTCGTGAGGTCCTTCTTTCCCACGACGCTCTGGCGCTCGCAGAACACCTCGCCGAGGTAGTCGCTGCCGAGCTTGAGCCCCTTGTAGAGCTTGTCGTTGTCGCCATGTAGCGGAACGTAGGGCTTGAACCGCTTTGCTTCCATCGCGACGAGCCACAGCCAGGAGCTGTTCGCGCAGTTATCGAGCCGTGTCGCGACGGAGTCGTATATGGCATCACTGCCCAGGAAGTACCCGGCGTTTGCTGCCCAAACAAGGTCGACCGTTTCGACGACCATCTCGCTCCATTCCCTGAGCCACGCGCGCTTCCTCTCGGCGCGCTTTGGGCGCTTCTCTTCTGTGATGTCGTGGGCGACGATGGCATATTCGATTGAGTGCAGCATTCGCGCCTGCATAAAGTCGAGCTTGAGACAGCCAAGGTCGGAAAGCCCGTGCTCGTATGCCTCCTCCGGGCTCTCGCCCTCTTCCAACTCCCTGTCTTTGAGCGTGGCGTTTACGTCTACGACGCAGGCGATCACGAAAGTCGCCACGCCCACGTAGTTCACGCGTAGGAAAAACGTGACGGGGTCCTTGCCCATGATGGCCCTCACGGCGGCGTCGGCGATGTCCACGCCGGTGAAGACGCCGCTCGACACGGTGACCATGCGGCGCATGGCGGGGGTGCCCCAGGGAAGAATGTCCTCGGGGGCGATTCGCTCGAGGTCGCCAATGCAGCGTATCCCAAGGTCCCGGACCTCGCGGGCAAGCCTCCTACAGAAGTAGAACCCGCGCACGACGCACTGGTTTATGAGCATCGGGATGGTCTGCCTTCCGACCTCGCCGAGTATGCCGACCTCGGTGCGCAGGTCGAACTTCTTGACGCTGTCCTTGATTATCCTGCCGTTCTCGTCGTGATCGGCAAGCAAGGTTCCGTTGAAGAGCTTGGTCACCCACAGACGGAAGCCCATGTCTCCGTCGCCGGACTCTTTGAAGAACGGGAGCGCCGAGAGCTCCTTCATGAACGATACGAGCGGGCCGGGAATGCCGGTGCCGCCCATGAGCGCACCGCTGGAGCCTGCCATGTCGCTTACCATGTGGAAGAACCAGCCGATGGTTCCAAAGGCGATCTTCTCCTGGAAGTTCTTTCCGATGCAGGCCCTGTGCGACTTGGGGACGGGAGCGACGTGCAGCATGCCCGCCTTGTCGGTTCCCACGACAAGCCCAGTGAACTGGGTGAATATCGAGAAGAACAGGCCGCCGATGCTGAAATGGTGCGAGAAGTCGCGAAGGTGGTGCTGCAATCCTCCGCCGAAGTCGTTGGTGTTGCCATCAGCTGCAAGCGGGTGGTTCTTCTCGAGCGTCTTTATCGCGTCGCTTAGGTCATCCCCGGAGTAACCTTCCACGCGGGCGACCTTCATCACCACCTTCTCGATCCTGTCCCTGCCCCACTCGCTTGCGCGGTCGAGGGAGAGCTCGCTCACGTAGAAGACATCAATAAGGCCGGAAAGGACGCCGCTGCTTACTGCGACGATGTAGTCGAGCTTGTCCGCCTCGTCTACGCGTGGTTCCCACTCGATTCTGTCCTCAAGTGTCTCGGTCACGCCAGCATAAACCTCTCTGGCACCCGATGAGCTTCCGAAAGAACTGGGTTCAGCCATGAGGAGCTTCGGCTTCTCTTGGAATGCGAGCTCGTATTGGATGAGCGGCCTGTCGTCATCCATGAAGAAAGCAGTTGCGACCGTATTGTTCATTCCAGCTATGCCCCCTAAAACTCGATGTCGTCGAACGTGAATGCCTTCAATGCGAGCTTCACGAGCTTCTCGGTTCTCGCCTCAATCTGCTCCTTCGTCCAGCTGTCCACGCTCACGAGGTCGTCGTTGAGGTTGAGTCCGTTGCGGTACCCGACGTTCGAGCCGTTTGAGTCCTTGCGGTCGCGTTTCTCGATGAAGGGCATGTTGCTCAGCTTCGAGTTGTAGCCGGTGATGGTCAGGTTGCCGAGGGTGTGGACGTATGCAGCCTGAATCTCCTGGGCCTTCGCCTTGTCGCCACCACCGATCATGTCCACCCAGCTCGCTGGGATGTTCTCGCCCTGGGGGAACACGTGCTCGATGGTCCACACGTAGTTACCTGACGGGTAGCGCTCCCAGAGCCCCTTCATCTCCTTGGTGACGCTCGGCTCCGCGAGCACGGTGAGGATGTAGCGCGTCATATCCGGGTTCACGTCGTATATCGGTCCCTCAAGCCGCTCCTTGAAGGTCACGTCGCTTGACGAAACGTCGACAAGCCTCCGCTTGATGTAGCGAGCGACGTCTACGCCCTCCATCCGGTCGTCTTCGATGCCCTCGCATATGCTGATGAAAAGGCGCTCCAGATCGCGGGTGGGCGGCGTGTCGGTTATGTTGCGCCTCACAAAGAACCTGACCAGCAGCGCGGCGATTCCGGCGATGAGGCTGTCGTCCAGGTCGAGCTCCGACCTTCTCTTCATGAGGTAGAGGAGCATCAGGTAGGAGGGGACGCCCTGAGCGCGTGCAAGCTCCACGAGCTGGCGTACGAGCCCGGCGTCCATGCCCTCGCGGTCAATCCCGATGATTTGCGAATAGATGGCGGAGTTGCCGATGAGCTCGTCGAGCACCCCGAGCGCGCCGGGGTCTTGGCCGATCCTCTTTTCGTAGATTTTGAGCAGGTTCGAGCGGGTGGCCACCGAGCCGAGCGGCAGCTGTGCGCCGCCCTCCTGCACGAAGGGCTTGTTCACGTCGCGGCGGAAGGCGTCGTAGTTCTGGCGGAAGAAGCGCTCCTGGGTGGCGTAGTCGTCGCCGAGGTTACGAAGCACCTCCTGCCATTGCTCGAAGTAGTAGTCGAGCTCGTCACCATCGGCGTCGGCCACCTTCGCAAGCAGGGTGTTCTTGATTAGGTCCACGGCGGAGAGGGGTACGCCTCGGTTGTTCAGCGACGCGAACAGCGTGTAGGCGTCGGCGTGGCTGTCTACGTTAATCTGCACGAGCACAGCCGAGCAGAGCACCCTGCTCTTGTCGAGCAGGGTGCGCACGGCATCGTCATCACCCATGCCGGCGATCTCCTCGCCGAGCCGGTCATAGAAGTACTCGAATGCCTTCGACATCTTGCGCACGCCGTGGTACTTGGGCCGCTGCATCACGACTGCGAGTCCGACGCGTTCCTTGAGGACCCAGCGGTAGTCGTCCTGGTTGTGGTTCTGAACCTGAGGCACCACGCGCGTCATGCCCTTGTTTGACTTGAGGACGAGCCTGTTGCGCAGCGGCCTTACGTCGTCGAGCTGCATGTCCTCGTCTATGGCGTCTGGGTGCTCGTTGATGCGGGCGTACAGCGCTGCGAGTAGCAGGCTGATGGTAGTAAGCCTCTGCTGGCCGTCGATGACCTCGAAGTCCACGATGTTGGTCTTCGGGTCGATCTCGCCCTGGATGACGATGATGGATCCGAGGAAGTAGCCTGGGTCATTGTCGAAGACGTCGTCGTAGAGGTTCGCCCAGTCTCGCTGGCCCCATGTGTACTCACGCTGGTAACGGGGTATGTTGTAGACCTTCAGCGCATCGGTTGATAGGATGCTGGCTACGGAGGGGTCACTTACGTTCTTGATCATCTCATCCCGGCTCTCGTTATACGGCATATGGTTTCGGTTGGTTTGATATGGAGGCGGGCTTTCCTTACCCTTCGAGTTGGATTCGGATTCGACGAGAAGGGGAGACCCAAGATGAATCTTATCGCATCAGGCGCCGTAGCTGCGTTCCGATTCGCCTTCCTGGTGCTTCCGAGGGAGGAGCCATCCAACATCGCCACGCTTGAAGGGGGGTGTGGTCCTGGTTCCTGGGTGTGGTCATCATGCCGGGATTGATCACATTTTGATACGCGCGGTGCTCAGAAGTCGGTGCTCGTTCGGACCATTTCTTATTGCACATCAACAGAGCGTCGCCGGCACCGCTCTGAGCGGGGGCGGCCGAGCCCGAAAGAAGCCGGGAAAGCATCGCGGCCCTTGTGGGGGAAGCGGGTCCCGTGACAGGCTGCGCGCACGAGGGATAACCGGCGTCCGCCGGCCTGGGCTCGTCTCTATTGGGTTGACTCTGGAGTCCGCCTTGTCGGCTCTGCACCCGGCCGAGAGGGGAAGTCGGGCCCTACTCTGACCACTCGGACTTGCTCTTACCCGAACTCGCCGCTTCATGTGACGGCATGTCACGCGTCTGAGCTGCTGTTTTTACGCAGTGGGTAGCCGGGTTGCTGCCGGGCTACTCGGATCTACTCGAATCTACTCGGACTTACTCGGACCCGCTCTGTCCGAGCGGGGGTTCAGGATTTCAGCGGATGGTCGCAGTCACTAGTGGGCTCTCCAAGAGTCGACCTAAAAAACTAGAGCGGTTCCGCCAGGCGGCCCCGCTCTTACAAAACCGTAAACGGCTTTTACATCTAAGAGCATTCTGTTCGATTTGGCGTCCAGATGTCAACGAGCTTCAGGGGGAAATCGAAGGGCGACGATGGCGTTGACTATGGGCGCGAGAGCCGGCCGGCCGCCCTGTTCATGACCTCGCCGAGCATGGTCAGGCCGTTCTTCAGCTCGCCCTGCTTGGAGAAGTAGTCTATGTGCGCCATGAATCGCCTGCGCAGGGTTAGGAGCTTCTCTGCGGCGTCCCCTCTCGCGTCCTCGCTCTTGACCAGGTGCATGTAGCAGAGGGCGAGGGCGGTGAAGTCGTGGACGATGGGCGCCCTTTTGGCGAGCGACACGAGTTCGCGGTCGATCCCCAGCTCCTCGATCGCCATCTTCGAGATGGAGCCGACGGGTTTCTTCAGTTTCGAGCCGAGCGTGCTGAGCATGTTCCCGTTGTGGGCGGCGGCGTTCCTCAGCGCCTTCGTCGGGAAGAGTAGGCCCTTTACTGCCTCCTCGTCCTGCATCGCTCGCCGCTCGAAGACGTAGTACTTGTAGAGCGAGATGACGCCCCCGAAGGACGCGAGCTCGAGGTAGCTCCAGACCGCCATGTGCCCGGGGCCCCCGTACTTCTCGACGAGCCCACGGGTGTAGGAGGACCCGCCCAGCCCGGCGAGGCTCCTCTCGGTGTGGTCGGGGTCTATTCCGCCGAGCGCGTCCGATGCCAGGTGCGGCAGGGAGGCGAGGGCGGAGATGACGGATTTGGCGTCCGATGCCGCCAGGTCTCCGGACAGGCTTCTGACCACCGGGGCCTTCGGCCGAATGGAGCAAAGGTCGACCCTCTTCTCGAGCACTCTGACCTTCCTCTCGCGCTCGGAGTCGAAGAAGGACGCCATGAGCTCGTAGGGATCGTCTCCCGCGTCCATGATCATCCTGTTGAGCTCGACCTTCATGTAGTGCTCGATGTCGAGCGTGAGGGAGAGGACCGTCTCGCGGAGGTGGTGGTCGAGCCTCGTGAGCTCGGCGAGGTAGGCGAAGTCGAGGTTGATATAGGAGCCGAAGCGCTCCGAGCCGGGGTTGGTGTAGCGGGAGAAGCACTTCGCGAACGCCTTCACCTTGAAGAAGAAGTTGCTCTCCCGCAGGAATCGCTCGGCCTCCCGCTCGTCCGTCAGCTCGAAGCGGACCCCTCGGTCCTTGAGGTGGCGGACCTGCTGGGCGGCGTCGATGAGCGGCCGTTCCTTTGTTGTCGCGGTGCCGGGATCTTCCATATCGGCTCCAAAAGGTAAGAAAAATGCGGCTGAAGGTACAGGTACCCGCAGCCGCTAAAAGCCCTAGGGCTTTTCACAATGACTGAAGTATACCCGATTGAGGCGGGGAGGGGGACGCTGCGGAGCTGTGGGCCGTCTATCACGTGGGTTCCATAGACTCGACACAGAGCCTGTGCGACACGGCGGCTCCGTTGGCGTTGACAGCGGCGAGGGCGTTCCCCTACCTCCGCGACATTCCGAAGACGAGGGCGTCCTCTCGCTCGACGTCAGAGGGCCCCTCCTCGCCGCGCGCAGCGGAAACTCCCTCGCGAGGAAGTCGACCGACCAGGCGAGCGCCTCGTCGACCTCGTCGGCGGATCGTATGCTCCCGTGCTCTCGGTACACGTGCCATCTCGTCGCGGAGCATCTTGTAGACGCGTGTCCTCCGCTAACTGCGCGTCAATTATGGTATGAACTGCCCTATTGAGAAGAAATGCCGCATACGGCAAAAATGCTCAATAGAAGTCAATTGGGAATCAAAGCGAGGTGCGCACCTCGTAAAAACGTGCTCGCCTCCGGCATCGGGACGCTCACGAACCCGGGCAAGCTCGAGAACACGTTCAGGAGCGTGCTTCATTCCAAGATCTCCTCGAACACGATTTCCAGCTATATAGGCTACCTTGAGGACGCCTTCGTCATCGAGGAGGCGCGGCGCTACGACGTGAAGGGGAGGGGCTACATCGGCAGCCCCCTGAAATACTACTTCGAGGACGCGGGGCTCCGAAACGCGCGGCTCGGCTTCCGGCAGATTGAGGAGAGCCACATCATGGAGAACGTGGTCTACAACGAGCTCAGGGCGCGCGGGTACTCCGTGGACGTTGGCGTGGTCGAGAAGCGCGTCCGCGAGGAGGGCAGGGACGTTCGCAAGCAGCTTGAGGTCGACTTTGTCGCCAACAGAGGCTCCGACCGCGTCTACATCCAATCGGCGTTGGAGATGAGGACTCCTGAGGAGGCCGCACAGGAGAAGGCCTCCCTGCTCGGCATCAATGACAGCTTTAAGAAGGTTGTGCTTGTGCGCGACGTGGTGAAGCCCCTGCGCGACGAGCAGGGTGTGGTCACGATGAGCGTGCTCGACTTCCTGCTCGATGAGAACAGCCTTGTTGGGATATAGGAGAAGAAGCGACCACGTTGAGTTCAATTATGAGTTCATTCGGGCGTCGAAGATTCGGCTGATTTCGGTTAATTGGGAGACGGCGGTACACCACGTAGACGAGAGACCATGGAAATGCGCGATTTGATTATCGAGTGGGAGTAAAACTCCGCCTGATTTTCTCCAAAACTGGCTTTCTTACGGCCTTATTTTCGCCAATCTGTGCGAAAATAAGGCCGTAGCCATTTTAGGGGAGGAGCTTGCATGGAACGATTTCTCATGGATGAGCTTATTGTCTGGAAGAACAGGCTCCGTCGCAAGCCGCTTATTCTCAACGGTGCGCGTCAGGTTGGAAAGACTTGGCTGCTTAAAGAATTTGGAAAAACGCAGTTCGAGAACGTTGCATACGTGAATCTCGATGACAATCCCAGGATGCGTGAGCAGTTTGAGCTGGGCTACGATATTCCGCGCATTGTATCCGCCATCCAGTTCGAGACGGGGGAGGTCGTGACCGAGGGAGGCACCCTCATCGTCCTCGACGAGATTCAGGCGTGCCCGAAGGCGCTCACGAGCCTCAAGTACTTCTGCGAGGACGCACCCGGGTACGTGGTGGCAGCGGCCGGCTCGCTTTTGGGCATCACTGTGCACGAGGGCAGCGGGTATCCCGTGGGGAAGGTGAATACGCTCGATCTCTATCCCCTTAGCTTTCGGGAGTTCCTCGCTGCGACGGGGAATCGGCCGCTCTGTGACCTCATCGACGCTGGCGACGCGAGCCTTATCAACAGCTTCTCAAGCAGGATCGTTCCGCTCCTTCGTCAGTACTACTACGTCGGGGGCATGCCTGAGGCGGTGAGCGCCTTTCTTGAGCGAGGTCTCTTGGAGGATGCGCGCGAGGTGCAGCTCGATATTCTGCGCGGCTACGAGCGCGACATCTCGAAGCACCTCGGCAGGGTCGAGACTGAGTACGCGCTCGCCGCGTGGCGGTCGATCCCGTCCCATCTCGGTCGAGAAAACAAAAAGTTCGTGTTCAGCCACATCGCGCAGGGGGCGCGGGCACGGAACTACCAGTCGGGCATCACATGGCTCACGCAGGCAGGTATCACAACGCTTGTCCGCAGAATCTCGAAGCCTGGGATTCCATTGAGCCCCTATGCGGATGACACTGCATTCAAGCTCTTTTTGGTGGATGTTGGCCTGCTGGGTGCCATGGCACAGTTGGGCAAAGAGACGGTCGTCGGTGGCAGCGGGATCTTCGAGGAGTTCAAGGGTTCGCTTACCGAGCAGTACGTCTGCCAGCAGCTCGTTTCGGACTGCGGGCTCACGCCTTATTACTGGTCCGCTGAAAACTCTTCGGGAGAGATCGACTTTCTGGTGCAGAAGGCAAACGGAGTGTATGCCATAGAGGTAAAGGCCGAAGAAAACCTGCGTGCCAAGAGTCTACGAGCATTCAAGGAATCCCATCCGGAGATTAATTCCGTTCGCTTCAGCCTGTCGGGCTATCGTGAGCAGGACTGGATGAGGAACGTCCCGCTGTACGCGATGTCGAACACAGGGCTGTGGGGATAGGTCGAGAGAGCCTACGTTGATTGACTGGAGGGCATGTTATGATTCCTTCAAGTTTTACCCAGGGAGTATGGGGAAAGAGCTGGGAAGAGGCGCGTGGGGACAACGCGGTTCAAGGGACGGCAAACCTTGGCGACGAGGGGGTTGTTCTCGACATCCCCTGCGGAAAGCTGCTCGGTTCCCCAGGCGTTGTCATAAACGGTGAAAAAGAACTCTCTGCTGCGGAGTACTTATACGGGTTCTCTCAAGACGGGTATGCGTTGGTGCTTGGAAACGCTGTGTACAGTGGCGGTGAAACGCGCTATCCGGGAATGGTCCATCAGGTCATCCGTGCAGATTATCTTATGGCAGCAAAGGGATGCCGTGAATTCGACCCGTCTAACGTAATTAATAGGGTGGATATCGAGGTAAGGAATCTGGCTGACTGGTACGGGAAATCAGCTTATTGCATGACTTTTGATTCCGATGATCAAGATAATATGCGCTTCAGAGCGCTCGAATATAAAAAAGAAAATGACGAGGCCGTGGTCTTGCTAGAGAGTGAGCAATGCAGTATTACGCT
The DNA here is from genome assembly GCA_944321445.1 of uncultured Collinsella sp. Taxonomy (GTDB): domain Bacteria; phylum Actinomycetota; class Coriobacteriia; order Coriobacteriales; family Coriobacteriaceae; genus Collinsella. Next base: position 41,462 of record CALULJ010000004.1, on the reverse strand, counting down.
GTTCAGCAAGTACATCATTCCCGGGCTGAATGTAAACGAGATGACTTTTCGTCACCAATGCTGTTTGAAAGTATGTTTCTCAGCCGGAAAGACTCTCGAGGAGGCTCGTGATTTCGCCGTCAAACTGTCAAAGTTCCTTAGCTTGTGCATGGGCTTTCATGCAGCCATCCAAAGGTTTGCTTTGTATTTTGATGGTGAAGAGAGCGCAATTCAATATTACGCACCATTGATTGATTCTCCCACTCCGTCAAAAAATGCTATACGTGCGATGCCGTTCCCTTATCGCGCACTAGAAAGAGAAATCGGCAACTATCTTTCTAGCTGGTTCGACTATGGCATCGATAGGAGAGACAAGGAAGACTACCTGCTTCTCAAACGCGCCGGCGACTTAATTGTTTCAATACTTACCTATGACTGGAAAATGCCAGTTGAGTTGCAGTGCGTGTCCGCATCTCAGGCTTTGGAAGCGATTTCAAGATACAGAGCTGACCTACAATCTTGGCCAAAAGCTGTGTTTAAGCAAAATCGAAAAGAACTCTTGAAGCGAACCGAAGGAATGCCAGAAGAATTTGTGGCATGGATCCAGTCTCGAATAGGACAGAATTCAAAAGGCGCAAAGCGTCTGATAAATGAACTTATGGACAGGCAGAAAGATGTTGTCGGGTGGCTTGTCCCTGATATAGATAAGTTTGTGTCTGAACAACAGGTTGCTCGAAACACATACTCGCATGGGCCTGCGGCCGCCGCGGTCGACCCATCTAATTTATATCGACTAACGATGGGGACCGCATTGCTTTGCTATGTCATTCTATGGCGACTGTTTGGCATGTGCCCAACACAAATCAGGCGCGAGCTTGAGCGTTCTCATTTTAAATCATGGGTGATAGATTGGCTAAGCGTGCAATATCAAAGCCAGGATTTGGTTGATGCGTCGGAAAGTGAGGAAGACGGTGACTCAGATTGCTCCGGAAGAGCGTCTGACATCTGATGCTAGGCTGGAATAGCTGAGTTCATTATTGAGTTTATCCGAGTTCGACATTCGTGCCGTTTCGGCGATGAGTGAGACAACGACGCACCACGTAGACGAGAGGCCATAGAAACGCACGATTTGAATACTGAGTGGGAGTAGCCTAGTTAACGCACATAATTTTGTAAAAACGCGAAAATTGGTGCGTTAAACGCCGAATTCGCCTCCGGGCTCTATAATGGGGTCAGGAGGCGATTTCCATGAAGCTGTATCGTCGCGAGCAGTACCTCAAGAAGATCCGACCGTTCTACGATGACGACATCATCAAGGTCATCACGGGCATACGGCGGTGCGGCAAATCCAGCCTCATGGAGACGGTCATCGAGGAGCTTGGGGAGCGCGGGGTTCCCGATAAGGACATCGTCTACCTCGATCTGGAGAAGCGGGGCAACCGGTCGATCAAGACCCCAGACCAACTTGAGGCGGCAATCGAGAAGCGGCTGCTGGACGACGACTTCAAGTACCTCTTTATTGACGAGGTGCAAAACGTCGAGGGATACGAGGAGGTCGTCAACGCGTACAACGCGGACGGAGGCTTCTCAATATTCATCACCGGATCGAATTCATATCTGCTCTCCGGCGAGCTCATGACCAAGCTGACGGGCCGTTACGTCGAGTTCGAGATGTTCCCGCTCTCGTTTGCCGAGTATCTGGGAATGAAGCGCCATCTTGGCAAGGAGGCCAGCGACGTGCGCCGCGAATTCGACGACTATCTGCGCTTCGGAGGCTTCCCGCGGTCGCTCGCATACGATGATCCCGACGCGAAGGCGCGCTACATCGAGGACGTGGTGAACCAGATCATCGAGAAGGACATCAAGGGTCGGAAGAAGATCCGTCACGTCGACACCTTCAACCGGGTCATGACGTATCTCATCAACAACTTCGGCGCGCCGACGAGCCTGACGAACCTGGTTGACCATTTCACTAACGTCGAGAAGATCCGTGTGCAGCGCAGGACTATCGCCTCGTACATCCAGGCGCTGGTCGATGCTAAGGTCCTCTGCCGTTGTTCCCGTTTCGACCTCAAGTCGCGCAAGTCCCTGCGGGGCGAGGAGAAGTACTATCTTGCGGATCCAGGCATCTATTTCGCGCGCAATGTCGACGTTCGCCTCAACTACGGACCCTTGCTCGAGAATGCGCTCTACCTGCATCTTCGCGCCAAGGACTACAGACTTTCCGTTGGGAGGATCGGGAAGCTCGAATGCGATTTCATTGCTCGCCGGCGCAGCGCGTACGCCTACATCCAGGTGGCGATGAGCATCGCGGACCGCGCGACCGAAGATCGCGAATACCGGCCCTTCGGCTATATTCGCGATGGCTACCCGCGCTACCTCTTCACACTCGATCCGTTGCTTCAGGAGCGCGAGGGTGTGAGGCATCTCAATCTCATCGATTTCATGGCGGAGGACAAAGACCTATTTGAATGACGGGGCGCTACGTGGAGTTCGAGGTCCAGACGCTCAGCTTCAAGGAGTACCGGGAGATGAAGCGCTTCCTCGGGCAGGCGGTCGATCCCAATCCCGTGGCGAAGCTCGACCATTGCATCTTCGAGGGCGGCTTCCCCAAGGCGCTCGACTACCCCAAATGCACACGCTTCGACATGAAGTCGCGCAAGTCGCTCCAGGGAGAGCAGAAGTATTACCTCGCCGACCTGAGCTTCTACTTCGCGCTCGACACCGACAAAGATAGCCTCAGTTATTTGAGTAGCATTTAGGTGCTTCATTCTTCGCATTTTGAATGAGTGCGGAGCGAGCGTCTAAGCAGTTTCCATTCTGGTCATAATCTGGACAATACTGATAAGAAGTCCAGAATAATGTCCAGAATAGAGCGGAGCATCCCATGAGCGATGTGCTTGATAGATACATCCAGGCGGGCGAAGGCATAAGCGTCGAGTTCAAGTGTTGTGGGGCTCAGCCGCGCTAAGACACGTTCGAGACCATTTGCTCGTTCGCCAACCGACAGGGTGGTAGCGTGCTTCTCGGCGTCTGTGACGACGGTACCGTTGAGGGTGTGCCCGAAACATCGGCACTCTCCATCGAGCGGAACATATCCAACGTCCCGAGCAGCCCGGACCCGTTCAACGTGTCGCTGCTGGTCGAGTTTGAACGGCTGCGCGATTCCGAGGGCAAGCTCGTCATACGCGTCTGGGTTCCCATGGACCGTCTCTATACGTTCTGGGGGCCGGCTTGTATGCAGGAGCAATCTCGTCAGGGCATACGGCGAGCTCGTCGGCTTCTGCGAGAAGTGGCTGCCGGACTTCTTCGTGCTCGACGGGGGGCAGCGCAAGAGTGCGCGCGACGTCATCGCTCGCGAGCTCGTGTGCAACTGCCTCATTCACCGGGAGTTCGTCAGCCCGCACATCGCCCGCATTACGATCGATGGAGAGGGCATCCGCACGAGCAACGCGAGCCGCGCGCTCTTCGCCGGCCCCGTGACGCTCGAGAGCCTCGACCCCACGCCCAAGAACCCCATCATCGCCAACCTCTTCACGCAGATGGGGCGCTCGGAGGAGCTGGGGAGCGGGACGAGGAGCCTCTACAAGTTCTCGCGGCTCTACACGGGGAGGGACCCCGTTCTGGAGGACGGCGATCAGTTCACCGCGTTCGTGCCGGTACCTCCTGTCATGGCGAGCATGGTGGGGAATGAGGACGATCGCGAGGCCGCGAAGGAGACTGAGAGAAGCGGAGTCGTTGGTGGGTCCAGAAGGAGCCGCACGCGCGCGGAGGTCGAGAGCGCGGTCGATGACCTCATTGCCCGTTACGGCTTTTTCCCCGCATCGGCCGTTTGCGAGCGGGTCACGAGCGTTGGTGAGAGGACGGTAAGACGTTACCTTTCCGACGTGGTGAAGGAGAGCAAGCTTGTTTCTGCCCCCACGCGGCAGGTCTACGACCTATCGGGCCGGCAACTCGGACGACAGCCTCGGTGGTGATTGCTGAGCTTTACCTTGCTAGAGACGCTTGTTTTCCTGCGGAATGCGGATTGCTGTCGGGAAAACGCCGTCTGGCGGAGAGGTGTCGAGCTCAATTTGAGTTCAACTCGGGTACCCGGAAATTGCCCGATTTCGGTGAATGGGGAGACGACGGTAAACCGCGTAGACGAGTGCACGCGGGAGTCCACTCTTTACTTGCTGAATGGGAATAGACTCAAGCTGATTATCTCCAAAATTGTTGCTATTACGGCCCTATTTGGGGTCAGGGATCCTGACGTAGGGCTCAATGGGTCTGATTGGTGAAATCGCCCCTGAGGTTTGTTGGCAATGCCTCAGGGGCGATTTGCTGCAATTAGATTCGCGAGAGAATAACGTTTCCGCTGCCGCACTTCGAGCAGCCTACTTTGTACGCGCGATCGAGGGGCACGAGCGCGTAGAACGTGTGGCCGCACTTGACGCAGCGGGCGTGCATGCGCTGCGAAGGCACGGTCATGGCGCCGCCGGTCGTTTCGTTGAGTTCGTCTTCGGAGATCTCCACTGCCTCGATGATCTCGTTGTTCAGGTTTTTCTCGTCGCTCATGGTGGCCTCCATCATCCGGGCAGATGGCAACTTGCTTCCTGAGAAGAAGGTATCGCTTTCCGGACGTTGCTGGCCGAATACGGCATGAATCCGTCGATTTTGGAACGAATGGGCGGGATTGCCCTAGAGGTATTTCGCGCTCCGGGATGAGTGTCTTTGCAGGTAGATGGGAACACTTCGTCGGTCTCTGGATGCCTCAAGCGCTGTCAAAAAGTACACGTTTTTAGACCCATGTAACGCATCCCATTATACACAGCCTTGCGCGATCCTCTGTAAAGAAACCGCAGCTACATAAACCGTAACACCCCTTAACATCCGATAACTTAAGCCTCCTCATAACGTGTACCTTTTCGCGCACCCCCGCCCGGGGCGCGAGCGCGGGCACCGGGAAGGGAGGGGTCGGGATGACCGTCGCGGCAGCGTCAGCAGCGAGGTCGGCAGCAGACGGCGGCAGCCTGACCGCAGGGCTCCCCATGGGGCGGCGCACCCCGCGCGGCCGCGAGCGCTGGTACCTCCTGCGCATGCCGCGGGGCCGCGAGGCATCCATCTGCTCGGAGCTCAAGCGCCTGCTGCCGGAGTCCGTCTTGAAGGACACCTTCGTCCTGCGCAAGGAGCGCTGGATGAAACGCGGCGGGGTCTGGTTCCTGGAGCCCGTGAACATGTACCGGGGCTATGCCTTCGCTATCTCCTCGGACGCGGCGGGCTTGGCCAAGGCGATGTCACGCCTGACCCTGCCTGTCGAGCTCGTGGGTACCGACGTCCACTCCTGGGCCCCGCTCGCCGACGATGCCGCGGCCTGGTACGCCGCAGCCATGGACGGGAGCCACGTCATCCGCAGCTCCACCGCCGTGATCGTGGACGGCGTGCTGCGCGTGCAGTCTGGCCCGCTCGTGGGCCAGGAGTCGCGCATCTCCAAGGTTGACCGGCACCGCAGGCGCTGCCAGGTGCGCGTTGGGGACGGGGACGCCGCCTTCACCGAGCAGGCGCCCATAGACGTGCCGTTCAAGAGCTGACGCGAACGGCTGATGACTAAGCAACACCGCAACTGCAGGAACACGGGATCAGGGTCGGGATTCTGATTGATGGAACGCTTGGGATGCACAGCGCTCTCAAATCTTGAGGGGGGGGGCACTCGATGCCTCAGGTAGATTATCGGGAGCAGGCGTGCTAGCGCCGCAGGAGGCCGCGCATGCGCAGGCGACTCCCGGCACCGAAAGCACAACCAAAGACGAGAGCGTTCCCGCTGTGGTGGAGCAGCTGGCAGAGGCGGCCGAGGAGGCCTCCGACGAGTACGAGGCCAAGGCGGTGCTTCATGCGCTGAGCCACACGCCCGGCCTGACCGAGTGCGCGATCGCGCCCGACGTGCTCGCCAAGCTGCTGCCCGATGACGAGGTCGTGGAGCTGCCGAGGCTCAAACGCGTCAACGGCGGGCCCGTCTACCGCGCCGCCAAGCGCGCGTTCGACGTCATGGCCTGCTCCTGTGCGCTCGTGATACTCGCTATACCCATGGGGGTCATCGCCCTGAAGATCAAGAGCGAGTCCCCCGGCCCGGTGATCTACGCCCAGACGCGCGTGGGCAAGGGCGGGAGACTCTTCAAGGTCTACAAGTTCCGCTCCATGTACACCGACGCCGAGGCGCGGGGCGCGCAGTGGGCGGCCGGCGAGGACCCGCGCGTCACGCCGTTCGGGCGCAAGCTCAGGAACTCCCGCCTGGACGAGATGCCCCAGTTCTGGAACGTGGTGCGCGGCGACATGTCCCTCATAGGCCCGCGCCCCGAGCGCCCTGTGTTCCACGAGGCGTTCAGGCAGAGGATCGACGGCTGGGAGCAGCGGCTCGCCGTGCGCCCTGGCATCACCGGCCTCGCCCAGGTGGAGGGCGGCTACGAGCTGCTCCCCAAGGAGAAAGCGCTGCTGGACATCGATTACATAGAGAACCGGGGCTTCGCCCTGGACTTCTCCCTCATATGGAGGACGCTTCGCACCATGGCCACCGGGGAGGGGGCACGATGAGCGCGACGAAGTTGCCTCTGTACTCCGTCCTCATGTCGGTGTACGCCAAGGACAAGCCCGAGTACCTCGACGCCGCCATCACCTCGATGGCGAGGCAGACGGTGCCGTTCCGCGACATGGTCGTCGTCTGCGACGGCCCGCTCACGGACGGTCTCGACGCCGTGCTCTCCGACTGGGAATGGGAGCTCGAAGGGCGCATGACGATCCACCGCCTGCCGGAGAACGGCGGGCTCGGCCCGGCGCTCGCCGCCGGCCTGCCGCTGTGCCGCTGCGACGTCGTTGCTCGCATGGACGCCGACGACGTGTCGCGCCCCGACCGCTGCCGCATCCTGCTCGAGAAGATGGCCTCCGACAACCTCGACCTCGTGGGTGGGGTCATCGAGGAGTTCGACCGGGAGCCTGGCGATATGGGCGCAATCCGTATGGTGCCCCTCGACCAGTGCGCTATCGAAAGGGGGATCAAGCGGCGGAACCCCTTCAATCATATGACAGTCATGTTCGATAGGCGCGCGGTCGGCGCAGCCGGCGGGTATCTTCCTTTTCCGTGGATGGAGGACTACTGGCTTTGGGCCAGGATGGTTTCGGCGGGATGCAGTTGCGCGAACGTTTCCGACGTGGTCGTTGACGTGCGGGTCGGGAACGGGATGTATACTCGCCGCTCGAACTCGGCGTACCTGAAAAGCCAGATTGAGTTCTTCTCCGCTCTGCGCCGGCTTGGACTGGTCGGCCGTGTGGGCTGGACTCGTGCGGTCATCGAGAGGACGGTGGCAACGGTTCTGCCGTCCCGTCTCGTGAAAGCTGCATACAACGGCCTGTTGAGGGGGCGCGCGAAGTGAGGGTAGCCTACGTCATCTCCACCCTTAAGCGGTGCGGGCCGGTCAACGTGCTCTTCGATATCGTCAACAACCTGGATGCTTCCTGCGAGACCGCCGTCTTCACGCTCGCGCCCGAGCCCGATGGATCCAGAGCTGAGGACTTCGAGCGCATCGGCTTGCCCGTCAAGCGGGTTTTTGATAGCCGCACGCAATCGATGCTGGGTGGCAATCGCGCGCTGAGCCGCGCGATTGCGCGCTTCGCCCCGGACATAGTCCATGCTCACGGCTTCCGGGCAACGATTCTGTGCCGCGATTTGCCGTACGCTCGGATAGCCACGGTGCACAACTGCATATTTGAGGACTACCTGACCACATACGGGAAGCCCAGGGCGATATGGATGACGCGTGTCGAGGTGTCGGCGCTTAGACGCTACGATGCCGTCATCGCATGCTCGGAGTCGAATGCAGACTACCTCCGGAAGGAATACGATCTTGAGGTCGAGGCGATCCGCAACGGGGTCGATCAGACTAAATACCTACCGCTTGCTGCGGCGCCGCGCGAGGAGCTGCGCAAGAGGCTCGGTATCGGCCAGAATACACTCGCATTTGTGTCGACCGGCGGATGCAGCGAGCGGAAGAGGACTCTTCCGCTCGTGGAGGCGTTCTCTTCCGCTCTTAAGGAAACTGCTGCCGATGCTGAGCTACACGTATTTGGTGAGGGTCCTGAATATGCTAAATGCAGATCGCTTGGGCTGCCGCGCGTCTATTTTCATGGATTCGTCGACGAAGTTGTCCCATGGCTGCAAGCGTGTGATTTGTTTGTGTCTGCCTCCGCTTCGGAAGGGATGCCTTTAGCGGTACTTGAGGCGATCAGCTGTGGGTTGCCAGCTTTGCTGTCCGATATTCCGCCACATCGCGAAATAGTGAGCGTTATGGGCAGTCAGCACTGCGCTATATGCGTAGATAGCGCATCCCTCAATGACACCATGATACAGAGTCTTCTTGGCATTGCACAGCTAGAAGGGCTTCAGGCCGCCCCTGCGATTTTTTCTTCCAAAACCATGGCTGACACCTATATCAATTTGTATTCACAAGTGAGCTAACATGGCAATACTCCTCATACTGACAAGTTTATTATTCCCACTGCCATCTATTCCGTTCGTTCTTGGCTACTTTTGGCGAACTAAAAGGCCCGTTGTATGCGCGATCGCTCTTGGTGCAGCATTTGGAGCGATTGCCGTATCGCTGGACGTAGAATCCCAGGGAGACTTGTATCGATACATTGCGACTGCCTCCGAATACAGTGGACGTCCTTTGGACTATGTCGTTTTGGGGAGATACAGCGATAGTCCAGTGGCGTCACTCTTCTTCTGGATAACGGCAAATACCGTAGGGGCTGATAGCCTACCATTTGTCGTCGGATTCATAGTTTTTACGTCTGCAAGCTATATCATTTTCGACTATTGCGCTCGTAATGACTTCGCGTTTCGGAGTATCTGTATCGCAATTCTTGCTGCTCTTTTTTCCATATCCCTATTCGGAAGCGTGAGTGCGGTCCGTTCATCTCTTGCCATGAGTTTGGGCGTATTGGCATTGTATAGGGATGCCTCTCGGGGTAAGTTGAATCTACTGACGGTTGCTTTGTATTTGCTACCGTGCTTCATTCATACTGTTGGGGCTTTAGTCATCTGCGTAAGGCTACTCTCCTTGCTGTTTGGCAGGAAACCTGCATTGGCTGGAATCCTATCTGTGTTTGCGCTTCCAGCAGTTCTTTCGGTCGCGGGTCTCATTTCGTCCAATGTCCCATTACTGGCTGGAGCGATGGATACGCTTACGTATTATGATTCATGGACGGAAACAGGCTGGGCAGCTGAGGTTCTTTCAAGTAGTTTCCAGCAGATGTTACGTTTTACAAATAGCATTCTCCTGCTGATACTGATTATTACCTGCCGCAGTATTTTGATTCAGAGCCGAATACGGGCTGACCGAATGGCAAAGGTATTCACTTCTTCGGTTCTCATTGGAATTTGCATGACTCTGGGGATAGCCATTTTCATCGCTTCGGACGTCTATCTCAGAACCGCATACTTCTTCGAGCCCCTTGGAATTATGTTGGCAATCGATTCACATGCAAAGAGCGGTGCACACGAACCCGGGAAAGTTTTAGGCAAGACGCTAACGCGATATGCTCTCGTAGCACTCTCATCTGCCCTTTTCCTACTTTATTTGTTTCAAATGGCATCGTCCTGTTCGGTCAGCTCAATTCTGTGTGCCCTTCTTTTCGGTGTTATCCCGCGAGCGATAGGATAGCTATGAAATACTCAATCATTATCCCTGTCTACAATGTTGAACGGTATCTCCGAGAATGCATAGAGTCCGCTTTGAATCAGCCTGTCGAAGATATCGAGGTGATTTTGGTCAACGATGGGTCGACTGATTCCAGCGGAGCGATTTGTCGAGATTACGCTCACAGACACCCCGACCGCGTAAAGCTTATCGAGCAACAGAACTCAGGTCTTCTTTTGGCGAGAAGGGTTGGCTTCAGAGCGGCTAGCGGCGATGTCCTTATGACGCTCGACAGTGATGACAAACTAAGGTCGGATGCACTTGCTGTTATAGATCGAGCATTCTCCTCGTCCAAGGTGGATATGGTCATCTTTGCGCTATCGAGGAGAGAAGACTATTCCATGGATGGTGTACAGGCGCCATTTTCTGCTAGCGCCTTCTTTTCTGGAGATGATCTCGAGGAGCTCAGGTATCGCCTTTGCTCGTCTTCCGCGCTCAACCCGCTGGTCTTGAAGGCTGTGCGGCGGACCATCTTCAACGTTGGCGAAGACTATTCGAGATACGCGGGCCTGAGCTACGGTGAGGACCTTCTTCAGTCTCTGCCTCTAGTGGATCTGGCGTCCAGCGCGTGTTATATTCATGAACCCTTGTATTATTATCGGATCAACTACTCCAGCCTCACGAAACGGTTCAGCGAGGAGCAGGTCAGGTCTCGCCGCTCTGTCCGCAACGAGCAGATGAGATATGCAGAGCGCTGGGCGGAATGCTACGACAACCCGGCATTCCTCACGGGCGTAAAGGGTCTCTGCATAACGTCCTATGCGGAGCTTGCGCAGTTGGCATCCGAGACGCTGCCGGCATCAGAAGCCGTGGCAAAGATAGGTGAGCTGGCAGCCTCTGAGGAGTTTCAGGATGCGTACCGCGATGAGACGGCACGAAAGAGGGTTCGTCTCGATTATCGCGTTATAGGGACCTTAATGATGCACGGTCTTTACTCGTGCATTCCACCACTTTGTAGCATAAAAGGGTCACTTCGGAAAACGGCTGGTAGGTAGTTTTCCTGCGATTTCCCTTTAGCGTGCTTCTGGGCTGCCGGTAGCCCCTCTTTCCTCGTTTGGATGACTGAAAGGTTTGTTTTGAAAACTGTCTGCTATATCACTCTTCACACCACGCCGAATTACGGCTCGTGCCTTCAGGCATACGCCACCCAGTCTGTATTTGAGAGCTTGGGATGGAGGCCGCTCCTTGTCGATTATTGGCGGAAGGTGAACCAGTCTTCCTACCTGGTAGACAAATCTTTCAAAAACGGACGCCTTCGTCCTTTGTCTGCATTTTGGGCACGCACGCCGCGATGCGTAAGAAGGCTGGTCTATCAGGCATACGATTATGCGCTTGAACGCAAGAGAAGGCCGTTCAGGACGTTTCAGGAAGCGATGCTGTACAAAACGAAGAGGTATCTCTCAGTCGAGCAGCTGGCCTCTAAACCGCCCTTGGCAGATGTGTACTGCACTGGCAGCGACCAGGTCTGGAATAGCACGTGGAACGAGGGCTTTGACGAGGCACTGTTCTTGTCATGGGCTCCTATCGGAAAACCTCGTATCGCCTTCGCGGCGAGCATTGGGAAAAGCCGCCTCGAAGAATGGGAAAAGCCGCAGACAAAGGACGCGTTGTCTAGGTACGATGCAATCTCCATGCGCGAGGCTTCTGGGGTTTGCATACTTGAGGACTTGGGATTTACTGACGTGAGTCTTGTTCTTGACCCCACGCTCTTGATATCCAAAAAGGAATGGGAAAGGGTTTCGACGATACCGGAAGGACTTCCGGAGAACTACATCCTTGTGTACCAGCTCAACCCCGACGATCGATTCGCCGAATACGCTAAGCGACTCTCGAGCAGGATGGGTGTCCCCTTGGTGAAGGTTTGCTACCGCAAAAATGAGAGATTGAGGGGAGCTGTCAACCTCGTGACGCCCGAGGTCACGGATTTCATTGGGTGCTTTCTCCGCTCTGCCTGCATCGTGACCGATTCCTTCCACGCTACGGCCTTCTCGTTGAACTTCGAGAAACCATTTGTTTCTATCAGTCCGGGCAGGTTCTCAACCCGCATTGAAAGCATCCTCGAGCTCACTGGTCTTAAGGAGCGCCTTCTTGCCGACTTTGACCAGATCGATTTGATGGAGCGGCCCATTGATTTTGAATCTGCAAGGGCGAGCCTCAGTGCGAAAAGGGACGAGACGCTCGAGTTCCTTCGAAGTGCGCTCGATTCAAAGCGAGTTGCCCGTAGCGAGTAAGTAGGTGGAGTCGGTCTATTATGCTAGATACCGCCGGTAGCGGATTCCTTTCATTTGCGAAATCGTCGCTTATATTCTTCGTGGGCAACACGCTCAGCAGGGTAATCACGGTTGCGCTGCTCCCCCCTATACACCAACGCTTTGCCAAGCGCCGATTACGGATACTTCGATGTGTCCGTCACCTGCGTCACGCTCCTGACCTCATTCCTCTACTGCGACATATGGACAAGCGTGATGCGATTCATGCGCGACGACCTCAAAGGGGAAGCGCCGAAAATCGTGGTTGCGAGCGGATGGGTCGTATTCGGCGGCTCAACTGCTCTATATTATTTGATAGGTGCCGCCGCTGGCGTCCTATTCGACATCGAATACCTGGGCCTGATTCTGCTGTACGGAACGTTTCTCAACTTGCAGTCCATGTTCTCGTACATTGCAAGGGGTTGGGGTGACAACGTCCGCTTCGCCCTCTCGGGGATAATCTGCTCTGCCGTTAACGTGGCGCTCAATGTCATCTTAATCGTTCTTCTCGACTGGGGATACGAAGCGCTTTACATTGCGTATATCACTGGTTCTTTTGCCCAATGCTGCTATCTGTTTCTGTCGCTCAGAATGTGGAGGAGACTTGCACGTCCTAGACCGCAGGAAGTGAAAAGCCTCTTCCTGTACTCTGCCCCTCTATGCTTGAATTCGGTTGCTTACTGGCTTCTGAATAGTTTGGGCAGGATTGTGGTTTCGTTTGCCTTGTCGCTATCTGCGAGCGGAATCTTTGCCGTTGGGTCACGGTTTGGTTCAGCGATAAGCCTGGCGACGACTTGCTTCACGTATGCATGGCAGGACGTGTCGTTTACTTCGGACATGCGAAAGAGAGAGTATTACTCGAGTGCCGTAACTCAGTACGCCGCTTTCCTTTGCGATGCGCTTGCCTTGCTCCTGCCCGTGATTTCTCTTCTGTTTCCGATATTGGTTGGGGCAGATTATGCTGAGTCGTACGCGGTTATACCCTCTTTCCTTGCAGTGGCCGTGTTGAGCGCCGTATCGACCTTCATAGGAAACATCTTCTACGTCATAAAAGATACCAGAACAATTGGCAAGACCATGGCGGTCTCATGCCTAGTGAACATCGTTCTCACTTATCCGCTGACCATTACATTTGGGCTTAATGGGACTAATCTGGCTATCCTTGCTGCTTTCGCAGTGAATATCGTCATCCGCTTGGCAGTTCTTAGGAAAAAAATGGAGCTTGGTGTGAAGGCCGGGCTCCTCATAGGGAGGGCCGCGCTTTTATCGTTGGCCGTGATTGCGTACGCGTCGAACATCTCGATCGTGAACCTCGTCTTGCTTGTCGCGGAGCTGATGCTGATGCTGTGGTTGTATCGCTCAAAGATCAGAAGCTTGGTAAAAGCTGCATCCGGCTATGTTCACCGCGCATAATATCGAAAGGATAGGTTTCATGGTAATGAAAACTGAGGATTTGCTTCATAGCCCCCTGCGTGTGATTGCCCTTCAGGATAAAGATCTCGCCTCCCTCGCCTTGTCGGCTTCAGGAGGCGCATTTCCTGTGTTGGCGAGACCCATCGTCCAATGTGGGGGCATAGTGTTTGGAGCGGAAATGCTTCCGGGCGGAGCCGTTCGTCACGTGGGTGTTCGCTCGATGGACGAACTGGAGAGACTTCAAGGCTCGAAATACGTCCAGAGCGATTACGGCAAAACGTTCTTCGAGTGCGCAGAAGCACTGAAGACGGGGAAAACGGTTCTATGGACGGGAACCGGATGCCAGATTTTCGCTTTGCGATCGTATTTGATTAGGCAAGGACTCAGCGAAGGGGACATGAGCAGGCTATACACTGCGGACGTTATCTGCCATGGCGTCATAGGCCAGAGTCTGTTTCGGCAGTACATATCCTGGCTAGAGAAAAAGAATAACGCCGTTCCCGGAAGTCTCCATTACGAATTCCGATCGAAGAGGCGCGGGTGGGGGCTCTATTACCGCTACACCTATAAATCCATCCGTTCGGGAAGAATGAAGGAAAAGTTCGGAGCGGGCGACGAAGACCCGTATTACGCGGCATTTCTGAGCGGAAAGTTATACCGAAGTTCATGCTACAAGTGCAGATTCGCCCGCAGGGAGCGCGCTTCTGACTTCACGCTTGGCGATTATTGGGGGATCCAGGAGGAGCATCCTGGCTTCGACTGCGCAGCAGGAGCCTCAGTCCTCATGATCAATACGCCGAAGGGCAAAACTTATTTCGAGACGAGCTGCGAATCGGCTTGCAAGGTTCAGGAATCCACCTTCGAGAAGGCCAGCAGGCACAATTTCAATCTGATTCGGTCCACTCAACGCAATGAGGCGAATGCGGAATTCGCGAAGAAGGTCGAAGATGCATCCAAAAGGGGGGACGTTGATTTCCTGTTTCGCGGTTTACTCGCTGTTCGGAGTACCCCGGGAGCTCTTCTCTTGCGAGTGAAGAGAAGGGCTGGCTGGTTACTGCCGATGCGGGCAATTTCACGGGCGCGACTGCTGCTGAGACGCTTGCTCCGTCCCGGTCAAATCCCGCCATCTAGAAGCTGACGATTGGTGAGACGAACCGCGAGCTACCGACTTGATATACGTCCATTAAGAGTAAAGGAGATAGTGTTTCGTGAATCTTATCAGACGAATTCTTCACCGCATTCGCGGGGAAGCAGACATCGATGCCCTGAAGCGCCGCGGCCTACGCATCGGGGGGGTGCGACATACAACCTCATTGCACCATCGATGCAGGCCATTGCTGGTTAATCTCGATTGGCAACAACGTCGCTATGGCTCCCTATTCTTACCTTTTGGCTCATGACGCGTCCACGAAGCGGAAGCTCGGATACACCAGGATCGGCCTAGTGACAATCGGAGATGACGTCTTCATCGGCGCAGGCGCAATTGTGATGCCCGGCGTAACCGTCGGAAAGGGCAGCATCGTTGGCGCACATTCCGTGGTGACGAAAGACGTCCCAGCATACAGCGTGGTGGCAGGCAATCCCGCTCGCATCATCGGCAGTTCATCGGAGTACTTTTCAAAGCGTAGCGAAGAGCTTGAAGCAGCAGAGCGCTTTGAGGAGGGTTACACCCTTCACGGAGGTATTACCGCCGAGATGAAAGAAGAGATGCTTCGAAGGCTTATCTCGGTTGGTGGTTTCGGATACGTCAGATAGCGACCCTTATTTCTGACGGCGCATGGCGGATGCGTTTTTTGTCAGCTGGAGGTGATTTTATCAATGATAAGTTCAACGAAAATCGACCGAGGCTCTGCCAGCGCCGAGTCCAAAGATAATGGGCAGAAAATGACCGTATCGTTTCCCCTTCTAGATTACACCAAGCTCATCATGGCACTTCTTGTGGTCGAAATTCATACCAAGCCCCTGATGGCGCTTGGGAACGAAACGGTTGATCACGTAGTGTCAGGAATTGATTGCGTTGCTGTACCGTTCTTCTTTATCGCTTCCGGTTTTCTTTGCTTTAGGGGATTGAATCCCTCTTCCGTGGCTGATAGGCGCTCGAACGCTTCGCAACGAATCAAATCAACGATTAGAAAACTGCTCTTTCTGTACGTAACGTGGTTTGCTTTGTTGCTTCCTCTAGATATTGTTGGGCACGAATCTGCCGATCACGGCCTTATCTTGTCGGTTGTTTATGAGGTTCGCGGATTCTTGTTTGTTGGCGAGGGGCTCTACTCTTGGCCACTTTGGTACCTACTGGCAAGCGTTGTCGCTTTCTCTCTGGTGTATCTATTGCTTCGGGGGGGGGTCGCATCCAGCGCGTAGTGATAATCGCATTCGGAATGCTCGTTGCAGGCTATCTACTATCTGAAATCCATGGCACAGAAACACGATTTGGCATTGTATCGTCGGTTTTCGATCTGTATTTCCTGGTGTTTGCCAATGTCAGGAATGGCTTGTTTGAAGGCTTTTTCTATATAGCACTTGGGGCGTACTTGGGGGTAGAGTGGAAGCGGTCGGCGAGTGTGCCCCGGGTGGCTTCTTTCGCTCTCGCCCTAATCGGTGCCGTAGCATGTATTTCGATCTCAGCGAGCGCGCATCTTCCCTGGTGCATCATGTTTGCGTTAGGAACGTTTCTATTATCCGTGAGCAAGCAAGAGAAGAGATCAGGTTCACTTGCTCTACATTCGCGCAAGGCAAGTACGATTATCTATTTGGTGCATATGGTATATGCCACCATATACATTTATGCAGTATTCGGATGGCAGGGGGTCTGGGGACCGACTGATGATGTTCCCCATATGCATCTGTTCTTGTTTGCGACGATCACATCCCTTGCCACTGTGGCATTAGTGGTTCCGATATCCAATCATTTCCCCAAGATCAAAAAGGCCTTTGGCATCTAACTGCGAATTCTCGGTACTTTAGCCATCGCCTATCGTCCTTGTGACGCGTTTATAGCCTGTGCCCATCTGATGGGCGCGGGCTTTTTTCTTGCCCGCTGGTAGAGGAAGGCGGGCTTTCCTATGGGCGGAGACAGCGGTGGCGCGGCGGTGCGCGGGCAAGCGCAGGCGGGTGCGCAGGGCGCGGCGGAGTCAGAGGCGGCGGCAGCTGCGGGGGCGGTGACAGGTGGAGCTGCGGCTGCGGGCGGCGGCGCTGGTGGAGCTGCGGCTTCGGGTGCAGGCGGCGCTGCGAGCGGCGCGGGTGCGATAGCCGAAACCGGTGACGATGCGGCCGAGAAGCTGCGGGCCGAGATGGACGAGCTGCGGCGCCAGGGCGACGCGCAGCGCGTGAGCTTCGAGCTGCAGCTGGCGGGCGCGCGCAACGTGAAGGCGGCGACGGCCCTTCTCGCCGATTACGACGGCGACGTGGAGAAGCTGAAGGCGGCCGAACCGTGGCTGTTCGCGGACGCGTGTGTTTGATAGCCTCCGTATTGCGGGTTCGAGCGCGGTGAAGTTTCGGGAATGAGCACGAAAAAGTTTCGGGTCTGAGCGCGGGCACGCCGACCATCCCGTTCGGCCCACCGTTGTCGTTGCTTCGGTTACGACGATTGGGGGCCAGAGAGGAAATGATCGGCGTGGACAAGATCGACGATATCAGAAGGCTGGGCAGGAACGGGGCGACGGTCGCCTCGATCGCCCGGGATACCGGGGTCTCCGAGCCGACGGTGAGGAAGTACCTGAGGGAGACGGACCTCTCGGAGAGGCCCCCGGCGGTCGGCAGGACGCCCGGGTCGCCGCTGCTCGAGCCCTTCGCCGGGCTGATCGACTCGTGGCTCCTGGAGGACCGGCGCTGCTGGTTCAAGCAGCGCCACACCGCCAAGAGGGTCTACGACCGCCTCGTCGGGGAGGAGGGCTTCGGGGGCTCCTACGCGACCGTCCAGAGGTACGTCAAGCGCAGGCACGAGGAGCTCGCGGCCGAGCTCGATGAATCTACCCCGATTCCGTTTACATCCTTACGCCGCCATCTTGACGGCGCCCTCCATATTCCTCGCCTCGAACTCCGCGGGGCTGAGATCGCCCAGAGCCGAGTGGATCCTGACCCTGTTGTAGAAGCACTCTATGTACCCGAAGATCTCGGGCGCCGCCTGCTCGCGCGTCTCGAAGGTCCTCGCGTGCACGCACTCCGCCTTGATGAGGCCCATGAGCGACTCCATCGCGGCGTTGTCCCACGGCGAGGATATCGACCCCATCGAGGGCTCGATGCCGGCCTCGCGCATCGTCTTGCCCAGCAGCAGCGAGACGTGCTGCGAGCCGTGATCCGAGTGGTGGATGCAACCCTCTTTCGGGTGCTGGCGGGCTATCGCCATCCTGAGGGCGTCGTCGGCGAGCCCCGCCGTCATCCGGTCCGACATGTGTTGCGTCAAGTCTTTGTCGACACTTTCCGCATCGTTGATTCGGCGCTTTCTGCAAGAGCGGCCGCCTGGTTTCCGCCGTCGCTAGCCGTCCTTCTTTCCGAGCATCAGAGCATGATCCATGCGCTTGCTCGTGCCGTTGAACTCGATGAGCCTTCCGTGGTGCATGATGCGGTCGATGATCGCCGAGGCGAGTTTGTCGTCTCCGAACACCACGCCCCATTTCGAGAACTCGATGTTGGTGGTGATGACGAGGCTGCGCCTCTCGTAGCAGTCGCTCATGACTTGGAACAAGAGCCGCGCGCCCTCTTGGTCGAGCGGGACGTAGCCGAGCTCGTCGATGATGAGGAGCCGGGATCTCGCGATGTCTTTCATGAGCTGCTCGAGCCGATGCTCTCGGTTCGCGCGCGTCAGGGAGAGCACCAGCTCGGCGGCGGTGAAGAACCTCACCTCCAGCCCCGCGTCCACGCAGGCGAGGCCGACGGCTATCGCCAAGTGCGTCTTGCCCCGTCCCGTCTGCCCGTGGAAGACGAAGTCCTGCGCCGCGTCGACGAACGCAAGCGACTTCAAGTCGTCGACGGAGTAGCCCTCCGGCAGGGCCACCTGCGCGAAGTCGTACCCGTCGAAAGACTTTATCTGGGGGAACCTCGCCTTCCTCGTCAGCCGCTCCCGCTTGCGGCGCTCGCGCACCCGCATCTCGCGCCGGATCATCTCGGCCACCGCTGCGACCTGGCCCGCGGTCGCGGATGCGAGGAACGCGTCGATGGTGTCTGCGGAGAAGTACATCGAGCGCATGAGGGCTCTCAACGCCATGGCGTCGCCTTGCTTGAGGTAGGCCATGCCCTACGCCCCCCTTCCAAAGAAGACGGAGTCGTAGCCGGACAGGTCGACCGGCTCGTCGTAGGCGATCGCCTCCGCGCCCGAGGCGATCCTCGCCGCGCCGACCGCCACGCTTGCCCGATCGATGCGCCCGGTGGACCCGTACGCGAGCTCGGCGGCCTGGCGCGTCGCCTCCCACCCGGAGCGCGCCGTCTCGTCGCGCAGCAGCCTCAGCTCCTCTTTGAGCTCGTCTCTGCCGAGGCCGTCCATCCAGCTGCGGACATCTTCGGACAACGCCGCCCTGACGCGCGAGCTGCGCCATCCCGCAGGCTTGAGGCACAGGAGGTGGAGCTGCGACCCGGGATCCGTCGTGTCGGTCGGAGCGTCGCCGTAGGCTCTGGCGTGCTCGCAGACGAACGTGCCCGCGCCGTCGAAGACGCGCAGCGTGGTGGCCCCGAGCCCAAGAAGCATCTCGCATCCGGAAAACGCCGGGTCGGTCGAGTAGAAGTGGGGGCCGTCGGCCCGCACCTTGCCCTTCTTGTCCGCCCGGGCGGTGACGTAGCGCACCACCTCGAAGGGCTTGGCGGGCAGTCCGGAGAGGGCGAGGCGGTCCTCGGCGAACAGCCGGTCCTCCGGCTCGCCTTTGATCCAGTGGCCTTTTCTGGAAAGCGCCATGCACCTGCCGAGGAGGTTCTTGTTGAAGGCGCCCATGTTCGTGACCTGGGGCACGGGGACGAACAGCGAGCGCCGTACGGCCCCGACCTTGTTCTCGACGGAGCCCTTCTCGTGCCCCGAGGCGGGGTTGCAGAACGCATAGGCGAAGCCGCAATGCGCGGCGAAGCGCCCGAACAGCTCGGTCGTCCGCACCTTGTCGGCCGTCCTGCGCCCTACGCCGGCGGCGTTGTCGAAGATTATCCGCTTGGGCACGCCGCCGATATAGGAGAAGATGTCCTTCAAGGCCTGGCAGACGCACTCGGCGTTCTCGCCGGGAAAGACCTGGGCCAGGCCCACGTTGGAATAGGGGAACGTCAAGACGAAATAGCTCAGGCGCCTGCGAACCCCCATCACATAGAAGTCCGCCTCCCCGAAATCCGCCTGGGCCTCGCCCGGTTCCCATGCAAGGTCGAGAAAGCGCTCGCTCGCGGCGCGGTTCTCCGCGCGCAGTGCTTTGACATAGCGCCCGACCGTGCTCGCGCTCACGTCGGCGCCGCACTCCTCGACGAGCCTCTGCCATATCCGCTTCGCGGTGTGCCGCTGCTTGCGCCAGGTCGTCGAATCGTCCTCTATCCATTGCCTGATGAGCGGCTTGTAGGGATCGAGCTTGCTCGGGCGCTTCTTCCTCGCGGGGGGCGTCGGGGAGAAATCATCCCGCTTGAGGTATTTGTAGACCGTGTCGCGGGAGACGCCGTTTCTCCGCGCGATCTCGGCGACGCTGCATCCATCGCGTCGCTGCTGCCGTATAGAATTGATGGTGGGCATGTCGATCATGTTCCTTTCCGCCTCTCTGACGAGATACCTGAAGCACTTGTCAGATTAGGCCTGTGA
Organism: uncultured Collinsella sp.; assembly: GCA_944321445.1. Taxonomy (GTDB): domain Bacteria; phylum Actinomycetota; class Coriobacteriia; order Coriobacteriales; family Coriobacteriaceae; genus Collinsella. Next base: position 21,336 of record CALULJ010000004.1, on the reverse strand, counting down.
TGGGATGGGTCGGCATGCTCTTGCGGTTCATGTCGAAAACCCGATGCCGGAAGTGTCGACTTTTATTTGACTACATACAGTCCGACATCGACCGGCCGACGATCATCCTGGACCATATGTCCATCGCCACGGCCAGGTGGAGCCGGCCCCGGTGCGTGCGGACGTAGGTGATGCCCGCGAACCGGGCCCTGTTCGGGCCGTCGGCCGAGAACTCGCGGCGCACCGGGTCGGGGGCGGAGTCGGCCTGCGGCGCGGCCGCCTTCGCCTCGCCCTTCGGCCGCTTGGCGCGGCCGCGCGTCGTCCCGACCCGGCCGTTCTCGCGCATGATGCGCGCCACGCGCTTGCGCGACGTGGGCTCGCCGGCCTTCTTGAGCTCGGCGAGGACCTTCGGCGCCCCGTAGATGCCGCGGCCGGCGGCGTACATCCCCGAGATCTTCCCGGCGAGCTCGGCGTCCCCCTCGTCGCGCGCGCTCGGCCGCCTCTTCCTCCACGCGCAGCAGCCCTGGCGGGCGACATGGAGCGCGCGGCACGTCTCGGACACGCTCTAGGCTCCTTCGTCGAGCAATACGAAAGCGAACTTCGCCCTCTCCGCCCGGGCGCCTACAGCTGCCTGCTGGCGAAGAAGGCGCTCGCTTTTAAAAGCACCTCGTTCTCGCGCCTGAGCCGCTCGACCTCCCTGCGCAGGCGCCGGTTCTCCTCGGCCACCTTGAAGGGGTTGTCCTCGGGCGACGCCTGGGCGGTGTCGGCCTTCCTGACCCAGCCCGATATGCTGCCGGCGTCGACCCCGAGCTCCCTGCCGATCTCGGCGTAGGTGCCGCCTCGCTCCCTGTACGGCCTCACCGCCTGCCGCTTGAACTCGGCCGAATATTTGGGCGACGGATGTCCCATCCCATGCCCCCTTTCCCCGTTTACGGCATCATGCCGAAACGGAACTCCGTGTGTCAACGGGAATGGGGCAGATTCAGATTCAGATTCAATGGAGGCACGCTACGGAACGGCCTCCACGGTTTTCTGCACGCAGTTCCGCCAGAAGGACCGGCACGCCAGGCTCGGCGGCGGCGTCCACGCCGACGCCATCATGGACCGCATCGTCCACGGCGCCGCATGGGCCGGCATGGGCGAGATGAACATGAGGAGGAAGCTGGGGGCCGGTTCCGAGTAGAAAGCGGGTCTCCGGTACCCATTCGAGACGCCGGCGGTATCATGTCGCGATACCGTCGGTATCAGATCGCAATTTCGGACGGTATCAAAAGAAGCAAATACTCAGGACAGCTAGTGCCAAATCGATGTGTCGGCGTATGTCAAACAGATGTCGCGCGCTCGCAGATCATTCGGGCGACGAGCCCCACCCGACTATCCAAACGGTTGTACGCTAGAGACCCTTGGCTTCATCATAGCGAACATACGTTCTAATCTGTGTTACAATAGGACAATCGAGCGGGCGGCGCCCTCCGAGTCTCGCAGGGGGAAGGAGGGATCCCGTTGACGCAGCTCACCGCGCTGCTTCTTGCAGCAGCGACTCTGGTCGCATTCGTTGTCGTTTTGATTCTCGTAATCTAATGGCAGGTGGGTAAGTCTCCAAAACGGGAACAACCGCCTTGTGCCGAGGCGGTTGTTCTGCGTGGGCTTGCCCACCACTTCAATTAACTCGGCAGGAGGGCTTTAAACCTTCTGCTCGAATTGATTATACCCAAGGGCAGCCCTGCGTGCCACGGGTATTTCGGGGCCATCGGGGCGTCTTCTGGCGCCCCGATGCCTGTCTGAAATTCGGGAGAGTTTTGTGGTCATATGCGCCTTTGTGTCGTACGTCCCCTTGGATTGCCCCGACCGGTGCCCGTTCTCTCGCCAGCCTGCGTTGTCTCACGGACACCATGTTTCGAAATCTGATATTTGGTTTACGGGGGAGGGAAGGCTTTCTTTCTGAGCCGTCCCAGGCGATTCGGCAAGTCGCTCCTTCTTTCGACCATGCAGGCGTACTTCGAAGGCGGGCGGGACCTGTTTGAGGACCTTGCAATCGATGGGCTAGAGACAGAGTGGGAGAAGAGTCCCCCTCGCCGCTCCGTGCACGCGGGCGGAAAATCATGATATTCCGTAAGAGATTTCGGCATCCTCCCAGATAAACCTTTTACCGCTAACGGAATATCATGATTTTCCGTTCAGGACCAGGGGAGGGACGCGCGCATGTAACAATACCCTTGGGTAAAGTTACGCGCTGAGGGGAAATGCCATGGACCTCGATCTTCAGACTTCGCTGCCTGCGGCGACGGTGTTCATCCAGGGGCTTGTGAGCTTCTTCTCGCCCTGCGTGCTGCCGCTCATCCCGCTGTACGTGGGATACCTCGCCGGAGGCGCGGTCGAGCGGGCCGAAGATGGCTCGCTGCGCTATCCGCGCGGGCGCGTCCTCGTCAACACGCTGTTTTTCGTCATCGGCGTGAGCTTCGCATTCTTCCTTCTGGGCTTTGGCTTCACGGCGCTCGGGCGCTTCTTCACCGGTAACGAGCGCACGTTCTCAATGATCGCCGGCGTGGTCATGGTCCTGTTCGGCCTCTACATGCTTGGCGCGTTCGGCAAGGCGGACGCGATAGAAACCGAGCACCGGCTGCCGTTCAAACTTGACCGCTTTGCCATGAACCCGCTGGTCGCGCTGGTCCTCGGCTTCACGTTCAGCTTTGCCTGGACGCCCTGCGTGGGCCCCATTCTGGCGAGCGTGCTGCTCATGGCGTCCTCGCAGACTACGGCGCTTGCCGGCTACGCGCTCGTGGCGGTCTATACCGCGGGCTTCGTGATCCCGTTTCTCGCGGTCGGCTTCGGGGCGGGCGCTGTTCTCAACTTCTTCCGTGCGCACGGCAATATCGTGCGCTACACCGTCAAAATCGGTGGCGCGCTGCTCATAGCCATGGGCATCATAACGGCGACCGGTTGGATGGGAAACGTCGCGGGGCGTCTGGCGTCGCTTGGGTCGGAGCCATCCGCGTCGCAGACCGCGACTGGGGACGAAGCGGACTCGCCAGCAAGTACATCGGAAAGCGATTCTGCCTCATCCTCCAACGACCCTGACGCCATCGCGGCGCCGCTTGCCGACCTCAAGCTGACCGACCAGCACGGAAACACCCACGCTCTGTCCGACTACCAGGGCAAAACCGTCGTTCTCAACTTCTTCGCCACCTGGTGCGGGCCGTGCAAAAGCGAGATCCCAGACCTCGAGGAGCTGCACCGGCAGTGGGAGGCGGACGGAGGCGACACGGTTCTGCTTGCGGTCGCCAACCCCAGCAACGACGAGCATCCCCGGGCAAACGACGTGAGCGAAGAGGAGGTCGCCGCCTTTATCGACGAGCAGAACATCACGTATCCCGTGCTCATGGACTTCGGCGCCGAGCTACTTTCCGCTTACGGGGTCAGCGCCTTCCCCACGACGTACTTCATCAAGCCGGACGGTACCGTCTACGGCTACGTGCCCGGCGCTCTCGATACGGCGACTATCGAGAAGATTCTCGCGTCCATGGGGGAGTGACGTTCCGGGTGAGATGCGGCGCTCCGTTTAGACGCGCCGGCTGAAAGGTAGGACAGCATGGATTTGGCAGAGGTCAAGTGCCGTATGGCAGACGGCCGCCTATACGTTGCGGACAACCCCGAGCTGCTGGAAGAGCAGGCCGGCCGTCGCAAGGTGCTGGAAGCCTATAACGCGCTGTCCTTCAGCTGCGCGGCGGAGCGCGATGAGCTGCTGCGCAAGCTGGTCGCCGAGGTGGGCGAGGGCTGCATGATCGAGCCTCCGCTGCACGCCAACTGGGGCGGCGCCCACCTGCACCTGGGCGACCGGGTGTATGCCAACATGGGCCTCACCCTTGTGGACGATACGGACATCTTCATCGAGTCCGACGTCATGATCGGCCCCAACGTGACCATCTGCACGGGCACGCACCCCGTGTCGCCCCGCCTGCGCGCGCTTGGCCTGCAGTGCAACCAGTCCGTGCGCATCTGCGCGGGCGCTTGGATCGGCGCGGGTTCCATTCTTCTTCCGGGCGTGACGGTGGGTGCAGGCTCCGTCGTGGGCGCCGGCAGCGTGGTCACGCGCGACATCCCTGCCGGTGTCGTGGCCGTGGGCAACCCCTGCCGCGTGCTGCGCGCCATCGACGAGCGCGACGACCTCTACTACAACGGCGACAAGCCCGTCGACAGCTTCTGGCTCGACTAAGAGGGGCGCCAGGGGAGAAAAAGGCTCGCTCTTGTTGACCCCGCTGCAAAAAGTCGGGACTTTGGGCGGATTTTTAGCACCGGGTCCGTATAAGCAGCCTTTGGACCTGCGAAAACACCGAGGTCAGAAGGGTGCTTGTCTCGACCCGGTGCTAAAAATCCGCCCAAAGTCCCGACTTTTTGCAGCGGGGGACCCAGGCGAGGCCCGCCCTGGCTGAAATCGCGCCGAAGCCGGTGTCACCCGGCGGTAGCCCGCCCTTGCGGGTGTCCGCGCGGGCGGGTATCCTTGTTCAGTTTTGAACCCAACAGCAGGGGAGCCCTATGGACATCATCGCAACGCTCGCCGAGGAGCTCGGCCTGAAGAAAACGGCAGTTCAGGCCGCGGTCGACCTCATCGACGAGGGGAACACCATCCCCTTCATCGCGCGCTACCGCAAGGAGGCCACGGGTGGCATGGATGACGTTGCCCTCCGTGCGCTCGACGACCGCCTCACCTACCTGCGCAACCTCGAGCAGCGAAAAGAAGACGTCATCGCGCTCATCGGCGCCCAAGGCAAGCTCACGCCGGAGCTCGAGGCCGACATCCGCGCCGCCACGCAGCTGCAGCGCGTCGAGGACCTCTACAAGCCCTACCGCAAAAAGCGTATGACCCGTGCGGGCAAGGCGCGCGCGGCGGGCCTGGAGCCGCTCGCCAATATGATCATCATGCAGGCGACCACCAAGGGCACGGCGCTTGACGCCGCGGCGGCCTACGTTACGCCGGAAGCGGCCGAGGCGGGCTTCGATACGCCCGAGAAGGCGCTCGCGGGCGCGGCCGACATCGTGGCCGAGACGGTGGCGGAAGACGCGGAGAACGTGGCTGACCTGCGCTCCTTCACCGAGGGCACCGGCGCGATCGCCGCCGTGGCGGTCGATGCGGACGAGAAGACGCCCTACGAGCCGTACTACGACTTTTCCGAGCCCGCGCGCAAGATCCCCAACCATCGCATCCTGGCCATCGACCGCGGCGAGCGCGAGGGCAAGCTGCGCGTGCGCGTGAGCGTCGACACGGACGCCGCCGTCGCCCGCCTGGGGTCTCGCTGGCCGCGCCGCGCGGGCGTGTTCGCACCCGTGCTCGACGCTGCCGTCGCCGACGGCTACAAGCGCCTCATGGCGCCCTCGCTCGAGCGGGAGCTGCGCGCCAAGCTCACGGTGCGTGCCCAGATGGATGCCATCAAGGTCTTTGCCAAGAACCTGGAGGGCCTGCTTTCTGCCCGTCCCGTGCGTGGCGCCCGTGTGATTGCGCTCGACCCGGGGTACCGCACCGGCTGCAAGGTGGCCGTGCTCGACGAAACGGGCAAGCTGCTCGACCACGGCGTGGTGTACCCCACGCCGCCGCGCCGCGACATCGCGGGCACCAAGCGCGAGCTCGCGCGCCTTGCCAAGAAGTACCGCATCAACACCGTGGTCATCGGCAACGGAACCGCGAGCCGCGAGACCGAAGAGGTCGTGTCGGACTTCATCGGCGAGTCCGCGCCCGACCTGCGCTACACCATCGTCAACGAGGCCGGCGCGTCGGTGTATTCGGCAAGCGAGCTCGCGAGCGAGGAGTACCCGGACCTCGACGTGACCACGCGCGGCGCCATGAGCCTGGGCCGCCGCCTGCAAGACCCGCTGGCCGAGCTCGTGAAGATTCCGCCCCAGTCCATCGGCGTGGGCCAGTACCAGCACGATCTTGACCAGCACGAGCTCGCCCGCACGCTTGGGAACGTGGTGGAGGACGTGGTGAACCGCGTGGGCGTGGACGTCAACACGGCGAGTGCGAGCCTGCTGTCCTACGTGTCGGGCATCACGCCGGCCGTCGCCAAAAACATCGTGGCCTACCGCGAGGAGCACGGCACCTTCACCGACCGCCGCCAGCTGAAGGAGGTGCCCAAGCTCGGCCCCAAGGCGTTCCTGAATGCGGCGGGCTTCTTGCGCATTAGCGGCGGCGACAACCCGCTTGACGCCACGAGCGTGCACCCCGAGAGCTACGCCGTGGCGCGCGAGGTGCTCAAGCGCGCCGGCGTGGGCGCGGCGGACCTCGCGGCGGGCGGCATCCCGGACATCGAGCGGCGCGTGGGCAGCGTGTCGGCCCTGGCGTCCGAGATCGATTGCGGCATCCTCACGCTCTTCGACATCATCGCCGAGCTCGAGAAGCCCGGCCGCGACCCGCGTGACGACGCACCCGAGGTCGTATTCAGCAGCGCCGCCCGCAGCATCGACGACCTCGAGGTGGGCATGGAGCTCACGGGCACCGTGCGCAACGTGGTCGACTTCGGCGCCTTCGTGGACATCGGCGTGCACCAGGACGGCCTCGTGCACATCTCCAAGATGGCCACGCGCTTCGTCAAGCATCCGAGCGACGTGGTGACCGTGGGCGACACCGTGACCGCGTGGGTCGAGCGCATCGACCGCGAGCGCGGCAAGATCTCGCTTTCCATGGTGAAAGGCAAGTAACGCAGACAGGGACGGGGCGCCACGCGGCGCCCCGTTTGCCCTTAACCGATTCGTAGCCGCTACGTAAGCGTCTCTTCAGTTTTGGCGGCAGCCCCGCGGGTATGAGAGGACCATCTACTACCCACGGGCTCGGTGCGCATATGTCGCCCGGGCAAGAAAGGGGCCGCCCTATGTGCACGGGCATTCGCTTTACCGATACGGCGGGGAACATGTTCTTCGGCCGAAATCTCGATTGGACCCAGGGCTACGGCGAGCGCGTGGTGGCAACGCCGCCGTCGGCCCAGGTGCCCGCTGCCTTCACGCGCCCATATGACCGTGCGACGGGGCATGCGGTGATCGGCATGGGTATCGTCGTCGCGGGCATTCCGCTGTACTTCGACTGCGGCAACGACCAGGGCTTGGCCGTCGCAGGGCTCAACTTCCCCCAGAGCGCCCGCTACGCCGCGGAGCCTGTTGGCGGAACCGTGAACGTTGCCGCCTACGAGTTCCCATTCTGGGTCGCGCGCAACTTTGCCACGGTGGATGAGGTGCGCCGGGCGCTTGCGCACGTCACAGTTGTCGCCAAGCCCGTCAACGAGCAGCTGCCTGTGGCCAACCTGCACTGGATCGTGGCGGACAAGACCGCGTCGATTGTCGTCGAGTGCCTCGAGGACGGCTTGCGCGTGTGGGAAAACGACGTCGACGTGCTCACCAACGAGCCCGACTTCGGCTGGCATCGCCAAAACGTCCGCAACTACCTCATGCTCGACGAAAACGAGCCCGCGCACGCCACCTGGGGTGCGGCAACGCTCAGCCCCTTCGGTTCGGGCATGGGCATGCAGGGCGTTCCCGGCGACTACAGCGGTCCCGCGCGCTTCGTCAAGGTGGCGTTCGTGAACAACCACTATCCGCAGCAGAAGGGCGAGGCCGCGAACGTGACGCGCCTGTTCCGTACGCTGGGATCGGTCGCCGTGCCGGAGGGCTGCGCGCGTATGGCGGATGGCACCTACGAGAAGACCCTCTACACCAGCTGCTTCTCGGCATCGACCCTCACGTACTACCATGCGACCTACGACGACCCGCAGATCCGCGCCTACCCGCTTGCGTCGTGCGACCTCACCGGTACCGCGCCCGTCATCGTCGCGGCAGTCGCCTAGCGCCATCGCTGCCCGCCTGCCGTGCGCGGGCGGGCGATTCCCTCAAATCGATTAAGGACACAACATGAATATCGCTGTGCATGCGAAGCCCGCGGGCTCCACGTCCGCGGGTAGGGAGGCCTTTGCGGTTCTTCCCATCATCATTCTCATATTGGCACAAATGGGTGCGACGGGCGACAACGGCGCCCTGTCGCTCGCGACCTCGGCGCTCACGCACGAGCTGGGCGCCACGACCTCGGACATCCAGCTTGCGAACATGGTGTACCCGCTGGTGGGCGGCGCGTTCATGATCGCGGGCGGCCTCGCCGGCACCATCGTGGGCTGGAAGAAGACCTTCCGTCTGGGCACGCTGCTGTGCGCGGCGGGCGAGGTGGCGCTCGCGTTCGCGCCCAACATGATGGTCTTCATCTGGGTGGGGCGCGTGCTCGTCGGCTTCGGCGCGAGCTTCATGATCCCCTCGGTGCTGGGGCTCATCCCCTTGCTCTACCGCGGCGCCAACCGCGCCGTCGCCTTTGGCTGCATCGGTGCCGCCTCGGGCCTCTCCGCTGTGCTGCCGCTCATTTTGGGCGTGGTTATGGAAACCGCGGGCATGCACGTCACCTTTTTGGTGCTGGGCGCGTACTTCGCCGCCGTGTTTCTGTTCTCGCTCAGCCTCCCCAAAATCAACCAGGCCGACGAGAAGCTCAAGTTCGACGTCGTCGGCGTGGTGCTTGCCGCCTCGGGTCTGTTCCTGTTCCTCATCGGCATCTCGGGCATTTCGTCGTGGGGCCTCATCAGCCCGCTGAAGACGTGCCCCTTCACGATCTTCGGCATCTCGCCGGCGCTGCCCCTGGCTGCATGCGGTCTGGTCGTGCTCGGGGTGCTCGTGCACGTGGAGAAGCACGTTGAGCAGAAAAACGGCATCGCCCTGCTGCCCAGTTCGTTTCTCACCACGCCGCAGGTGCGCGCCGGCCTGGTCGCCAACGCCCTCACGTTTTTCTTCATGGGCGCGCAGTCCATCCTCATGTCGCCCTACCTGCAGCTCGTGGCAGGCTGGACGCCCATCGACGTGGGCTCCATCTCCATCGTCACCGGCGTTCCCACCTTCGCGCTCGCGCTGGGCATCCCCAAGTTCATGCCCCATGCGCATCCGCGCCGCGTGATCCAGGTGGGCTACGTCGCCATGGCGCTCGCGCTCGGCATCATGGCCGCGGCGGTCACGCGCGATGGCTGCAGCCGCGTGGGCGTGTATCTCGGTGCCTTCATGGCCGGCGTCGGCGCGGGCACGGTATCCTCGCACGCCAGCAACATCGTGGCGCTGGCGCTGCCCGAGCGCGAGGCCTCGCAGTCCGGCGGCATCCAAACCACGATGCGCAACGTGGGCCAGGCCGTCGGCGTGGCGCTTCTCGGTGCGATCCTGCTCTTCGGCATCTCCAATTCCGTGCACACGCAGGCAGCCGCCGACCCCGCGATCTCGCCCGAGGTCAGCCGCGAGGTGTCCGCGTTGAGTATCGACTTGGGAAGCGACCGCGAGTTTGAGTCGCAGATCGCTGGCATCAAGATGACCGTTGCCGAGCGCCGCGCGCTGGTGCGCGATCAGGCCGATGCACGCTTCGAGTCGGTCCGCATCGCCTACGCCGTGGGCGCCGCCATCGTGCTGCTGGGCCTTGCCACGACCCCTGCCATCAAAACGGTGGAGAAGACGAAGGAATCCGCAGCGTAACGTACGCCCCCTTCCCTGTGCGACCCGGCGACGGGTCCGCGGTGGCCATTTGTTCCGATGTCGCCTTGGAAAAACTCCTGTGTGGTCTTGTGCGAAGCGCCAGGGCGATGGGTACGGGTTGGGATGAATGGCTGCCGCGGGCCCGTCGCCGGGCGCTGTGCGTTGCGGGGCGCCGCAGGTGCGCCCCTTTACGCGTCTTCGAGCTTGCACACGCGCCTGTCGAAGGTGAGCAGGCCGTTGAGCTCGCTTTCCACATCGGAGAGCTGCGTGTACACATAGCCTGCCAGGCCCTGCTCTTCTAGCGCGTCGGCCTGAGCGAGCGTGGCGCGCACGGCGTCGCGCCATTCCTCGATTGTGGCGAAGTTGCCGTAGCCATACGACGAGTCGGTGGCGGCATGCCCGTCCACGCGCTGCGTCCACCCACCGAACTCCGAGAGCACAAAGGCGCGGCAATCGCGCTCAGCCGCGTAGCCCTGCAGCTTGTGGGTATCGCGCGCCATCTCGAGCGGGCGGAAGTAGTTGTGATGCGACAGGTAGTCGCCGCAGCGCTGGTCGTACCAGCCGCTCGTGGCGTCGATGGGCCTTGTGGGGTCGAGCCCGTGTACCGCCTCTGCCGCGGCGCAGGCGTCGAATTGCCCCCAGCCTTCGTTGAAAAGCACCCAGGTCACGATCGAGGGATGCCCTTGCAGCAGCCGCACCATGTCCAGGCAGCTTGCCAGCCATTCCTCCCGGTAGCGCGCATCGCCCGCCGCGAGCGCTTTGCATCCCCGCGGCGTGTCGTCGCGCAGGCTGCCCCACGACGAGGAGAACAGCGTGGGCTTGCGGCTCGTCTGCCACGCACCGTACCGGTCGCCGCCCGAGACCGCGTCTTGCCACGCGAGCATGCCCAGCCGGTCGCAGTGGTAGTACCAGCGCGCACACTCGATCTTGATGTGCTTGCGCAGCATGTTGAAGCCCAGGCGCTTCATGGTCTCGATGTCGTGGACCAGCGCGTCGTCTGAAGGCGCGGTCATAAGTCCGTCGGACCAGTAGCCCTGGTCAAGAACGCCTTTCACAAACAGCGGCTCGCCGTTGAGATGCAGACGCGCCGTGCCCTGGGCGTCGCGCTCGACCTTGACGGTGCGAAACGCGCAGTAGCTGCGCGCGGAGTCTTCCCGGCAGGCGCCGGTTCCCGGGTGCAGGGTGACCTCGACGTCGTAGAGGTACGGGTCGTCGAGCGACCACAGGCGCGGGGAGTCCACCCGCCCCGTGCTGCTATAGCGCCACGTTCCGGCCCCATCGCCCACGCATCCCGCAAGCGGGAGCTCCAGGCGCCCCGCGAACGCGCCGCTTTGCTCGCGGACGGTGACGGCGAGCATCGCCTCTGCGCCCAGCAGCCCTTCAGGGTCGGCGATGTCCGCGCCGACGGCAAGCCATCCGTCCGCGCCGCCGTTCAGGGTGAGGGCGGCCAGGTGCACGGCCGGCACGACCTCGTACCACACGCTTTGCCAAATGCCGCTTTGCGGCGTATACCAAATGCCCTCAGCATCCAGGCGCTGCTTGCCGCGCGGCTGCACGCCGGCGTCGGTGGGGTCGAAGGCACATACGCGCAGCTCAACCGGCGCGTCGCTTTCCACGCACGACGTGATGTCAACGTCGAAGGGCAAATAGCCTCCGATGTGCGTGGCCGCGAGCCTGCCGTTCGCGTAGACGGCGCAGGCCCAGTCCACCGCCTCGAAGTGGACCACGAGCCGCTCGTTCGTGCCGAACAGGGGCGCGTGGAACAGGCGGCGATACCACAGAAACTCGTTGGGCTGCACGATGCGCCCCACGCCGGAGAGTGCCGATTCGGGCGAGAACGGCACGAGGATGGTCCCCTCATAGGTTTCCGGGCGCAGTGCGCGCACGACGGTGTCGCGGACCTCTTGCTCGGTGTGCGGGCGCGCTTCGGGCGCGGGCTCCAGCGCTCCGTCGGGGACGGTGATGGCGTAATCCCACGCGCCGTTCAACATGGTGAAGTCGCGCCGGCGCAGCGTGGGCCGCGGGTGCTTGGCCAAGATGGCGTCGGGGTCAAGCGCCGCTCCCCACGGTGTGGACAGGGACTTTAGGTCACCACGGGCGGGCGCTTGGGCGCTTTGCAGTACGCGTTTGATGTCGAGCATGCGATCACGTCTGTTTCAACCAAAAGAAGAATGCGTTCCCCGTCATGGTACCAGCTTGCGAGTGGCCGCGGGGCGCCTTCGGGCGCGAAATGCCGTTTGCGATGCGCGAAATGTTGCGCAACATTTTGGCCATTTTGCGTGTGAGAATGGGGGCGTTGGGATGCCGCGCGGGTCGGGCGCGGTTGTGGAATCGGGAACAGAAATGAGGGTTGGATCATGAAGAACGTTTCGGTCGGTCGGGGGCGCCGTGCTTCGCGCATGGCGTTGACAGCGCTTCTGTGCGCGTCGTTCGGAGCGGTGTCGCTGTCGCCTGCCGTCGCGTGCGCGCTCGACGGCACGGCGGCGACATCCGAGATCGCCGTCGCGAGCTCCGAGCAGGCGAGCTACGACGACGGCATGCTGGGGTTCGCGCGCTATCTGGGCGACTCCGCAATGGAGCGGGTCATCGTCAACGCGCCGAACACGGGTGTCATCGGTCCGTACAACGACCTTTCCACGATGGGGGAGAAGAGCAACGCCTTCAACCTCGACAACATGGAGAAATCCCTGAACTTCCTTGCGGAGTGCAACCGTCTGCGCAAGCAGGAGGGCCTAAGCGAGCTCCTCGTCGATCCCTACCTCATGGCCGTGAGCGCTGCGCAGCTGAATTACTCGAAGAGCGCCGGTGGCCACTCCCAAGCATTTAGCGTAGCTGAGAACGTCGCATGGGGATATGCCAATCCATTCACCGGTTGGTACACCGAGGAGAAGGCGTACTGGGAGTCCGATGCGTGCAGCGCCGCCCGTGCGTACTTCGATTCGGTAAGCGGGAGTTTCAACACCAAGCTCAACGCGTTGGCGCAGAGGTACAGCGACGTCTATAGCGAAGTCGGCCACTACTTGAACATCATCAATAGCGATTACAAGTATATGGGCGCTTCCTACGTGGCTCAGGGCTCGATAATCGGCAACGCCGCAGGTCAGGTGTTCTACTTCTCCGCCAAGAGCTCGAAGACCTACACGGTCGCGGAGTTCACCAAGCTCTTCAGCGAGTATCGCGCGACCCTGGGCGACCAGGAGCCGGACACCCCGACCGAGCCGGAGAAGCCCCAGCAGTACGCCATCAGCCTCACCGCGGACAGCTACGGCAAGGCATCGCTGAGTACCACGCAGGCCGTTGCCGGCCAAACCGTGACCATCACCGCCGAGCCCATAACCGGCTACAACGTCGACGAGGTCACGGTGACCGATGCCTCCGGCAAGGCGGTGCAGGTGACCAAGACCTCCGGCACCACGTGGACCTTCACCATGCCCGCCTCCGCGGCGAGCGTGAAGGTGACCTTCGAGCGCACGATGTACAAGCTCAACGTCGTCGCCGGCGAGCACGGTACGGTTACTTCCAGCCACACCCAGGCGCAGATGGATAACCCCATCACCATCACCATTAAGCCCGACGAGGGCTATGCAGTGGACAAGATCTCCGTCACCAATGCCAACGGAAAAGACTTGTCCTATACCTTTGACGACAAGGCGGGCACCGTCACATTCCCCATGGATCCCTCGAACGTTACGGTCAAGGTGACGTTTGCCAAGGACGCCTACCCGGTAAGCACCGAGGACGGGAAGTGCGGCACGGTGAAGGCGAATAAGCTCTCCGCGCAGAAGGGCGACACCGTCACCGTAACCACCACGCCAACCACCGGCTACGTGACGAAGTCCGTGAAGGTTGTGGACGAGGAGGGCACCACGGTCGCCGTCACGAAGGTGAACGACACCACATGGACCTTCGTTATGCCGGCGAGTCCTGTGAAGGTCACCGCGGAGTTTGAGCTCGCGGACGAAGACGACTGGAGCTGCGATGGTGGCGCAAGCTGCCCTTCGCACGGCTTCAGCGACGTGAAGGTTGAGCTGTGGTACCACCGGGCGATCGACTGGGCCGCGGAAAACGGCGTGATGAACGGCTACGAGGGCACCGATCGCTTCGGGCCGGAAGACGAGCTCACGCGCGGCCAGGCTGCCTGCGTGCTCTACAACTACCTGGGCGACGGCGAGAAGGCGCCCTCTGCGGGCTTCGCCGATGTCCCCGCCGGGAAGTTCTATACCGATGCAGTCAACTGGGCTGCCAAGTACGACATCATGAACGGTTACGACGGGTCCAACAACTTCGGCCCCAACGATACGCTCACGCGCGAGCAGCTGGCCTGCATCATCGCGAACGCGGCGGGCGAAACCGGCGGTTCCGCCTCGGCGCTCGAGGGCCTGCTGGGCGTGGACGACGTCTCCAGCTGGGCGCTCTCCAGCGTGACTTGGGCCGTCGAGCACGGCGTGGTGAACGGCGTGGATATCGGCGGCGGCAAGCGCGACCTGCGCCCGCAGGACGCGGTGACGCGTGCCCAGATGGCAGCCATCATGTTCAACGCCACGTCGCACGACATTCTGACGAAGTAATCGTGCGCGACAGGCGACAGCTTGCATAAGGCCAGGCGCCCGGCATTCCACCGGGCACCTGGCCGTTTTCATGCGTATCGATAGGGGCGCGCGCGGATTGCCTTCTGTTACCGCGGGTGCGATGTGAGGTGCCAGCCGTTGCAGTAGCTGCATTTGTAGCTGTGGAGGCCGCGCGTGCCGTGCTCCTCGCACAGGCGTATCGCCTCCTGCGCGTCCGCGCGCGTGGCGTAGCGCTTCTTGCGTGCGCACGAGCGCTCGTAGAGGGCCTCGTCACGGCGCGCTTCCAGCCGTTCCTGATGCTGCTCCTCGCGCCAAAACAGGTCACCCAAATCGTCACCCGACGCTTTGAACTGGGCGATTTGGCGCGCCCGCGCCGATGGCTTCCTGCTTGGCATCGTGAGTCCCCTCTGTCCGTTTTCATTTGCCTTTATTGTGCGCGTTTGCGCGCGATGCGGGCAAAATCCCACGGTTATTCCGCTGTGGGCGGCAGTGCCGCCGCCCACCGACGCATTCGACCGTTCGCGGGCTCATGCCCAGGCGGGGATTATGCGCTCGCAGGCGGGAAATAATCGGAGTGAGCAAACAATCGCCCAAAGATTCGAGGCGACGGATTAAGGAGGTGGGTCCAACGGGCAGTGAGGAAACAGCAGCCTTCGGGCTCGCTCTCCACGTCACCGAGGCCCTTTAGGCATTTGGGGCGAGCGGACTCGCCCAACGCGGAACGGGGCAATCCCGGTAGGAGCCGATGAGGTGCGCCAGCGAGCCCGGCAAGGCAACAAGTGGATCGCAAGTCCTACGATGTGAGGTTAGAGGCGATTCCGAAGTAATAAGAGGTGTGTGGGGCGGAGCAATGGGGCTCCGCCCCTGGCGTGTGAAAAGCCGTCTCGCGCTATGCGAGGCGGCTCGTTTTGTGTGCACGGGTGCTGCTGTGGGACAATGGGGCGCAGCGAAATCTGAGGCGAATGCGGGGTGCCATGGAGACCAAAGGGGTTTTGACGGTCGTGTGCGATGGCGGCGATGAGGCCGAGGCTGCACGCCTGGCTGCCTTACTGGGCGCTCCGCTGTCAGAAGCCGATGACGGGCTCGATGCTGCGACGCTTGTGCTGCGCCTTGCGGAGGACGGTTTGCGCCTCGAGGCGGATGGCATGAGCCTGCGTCCCGACTTTTGCGATATGCTGCCACGGTTACAGGCAGGCAGGCTTCAGCGCGAGCTGCTGGTGCGCGCAGCGAAGATCAAGGGCGCGACGGGTGTGCCGGTGGCAATTGATGCCACGGCCGGCTTAGGGGAGGACTCGCTGCTGCTGGCGGCAGCCGGCTTTGAGGTGACCCTGCTCGAGCGCGATCCCGTTATCGCCGCGCTGCTGGAAGACGCTCTGCGCCGCGCACAGAATGACGAGCGCTTGGGTACCGTGGTGGCGCGCATGCATGCGGTCCAAGGCGACAGCATCGATTACCTGCGAAATCTTGAGGTCGCGCCCGATGTGGTGTATCTCGACCCCATGTTTCCAGGGCGCACCAAGAGCGCGGCGGTAAAGAAAAAGTTCCAGCTGCTCCATCATCTTGAGCGCCCCTGCGACGACGAGCAGACGCTGTTCGAGGCGGCTCTTGCCGCCAGGCCCCGCAAGATCGTGATCAAGCGGCCCGTCAAGGGACCGCACCTGGCGGGCGCTAAACCCAGCTATTCCGTGGCGGGCAAGGCTGTGCGCTATGACTGCGTGGTGCCGCCCCGCGCAGAGGACTGACGCGGCCCGTATCGTCTTCTGGGCTTTGGTTTCATACAAACAGATCCTTGCATCCGTGCGATTTGCCCCCTTCGAAGAAGAGCCAAATCGTACGGATGCAAGAATCTGTCAACGGCACTTAGGGAACAGGGAATCGTGTTCCCGCGCGGAGGGTTGATGCTAGACCGCTGCCTGCACGATGGCGATGATGACGGCGAACAGCGGCGTGATGCCGCTCACCACGATGCCCGCAATCGAGGCGACAAGCCCGACGGTTGCCGGCAGATCACGACGATAGTCGGCCCGCACGGCGCGTCGGGACATGATGATGCCTGCAATGCCCAGAGCGACTCCGATGACCTGAATGGGGACGAGAGGTGCGAAGCCCAACAGGATGGAGCCGGCACCGAGCAGAATGGCGATATATTCCAGGGGCATGAGGTCCTCCGAAAGGGGTGGCGAGTCGATGGTGAGGACGGGGCGGTCCCGTCAACGGTCCCATCATACGTCACGGCCGACTCGTCACGTGCGGCGCACGTCGATGCTGCATAACTAACTTGTATAACGGTATGTTGTATATCAAAATAACGCGCACAGACGATATGAAGGCATAACGCATAAATCCATGTCCGATGGTGGCACGAGGGTATATCGTGCGGTTGTTGGCTGCCCCCGCGGGCCCCTCTCAGAATTCGATGCGATAGAGCGGTTTGTACGTCGCGCCTGTCTGATCGAGGATGCTTTTGTACAGCGTGACGCTCGGCGCGACGGCGGGCGCGGGGAACAGCAGCTCCGGCAGCTGCCCGCGCGGGATGCGCGCGCGGCGGGCGAGCGTGATATGCGGACGAAATGCTTTGGCATCGAAGGCGATGTCGCGCTCGTGCAGCTCGGTGCGGACGCGTTCGGCGAGGTCCATAAGGGCAGGCTGCGTTGCGAGCCCCAGCCAAAGGGTGGCATCGTGCGGCCGGCCGAAGGTTCCCAGCCCGGTTGGGGAGAGCGCGGGCGCTTCCACGCCATCGCAGGCGGCGTCGAGGGCGTCCATGGCGAGCCGCGCCTCCGCCTCGTCGACATCTCCTAAAAAGGCCAAGGTCACGTGGTAGGTGCTGCGGTTGAGGAAGCGGCCCTCCACAACAGAAGCGAGCTGGCGGGATACCCCTGCCAGCTCGTCTTCGAATGCGGATGGCACATCCAGTGCGATAAAGGTCCTCATGCCCTCCGCCTTTCTGTCGAAAGCGTTACTAGGCCGTCTGTCCACTCACCTTCATACCGCCCCGGTCCCTGAAGGCAAGGACGTCCACCAGGCGAACGCTGCGGTGATGGTTGGGGCCCAAACGGATGCCGGGAAGCTCTCCGCGGTCGAGCATACGCGTGACGGTTCGGCGCGAGACGCCTAGAATCTCTGCCGCTTGACCCGTCGAGACGATCGCGTCCGTCGCGGCGTCTGCCGCCCGGGCGATGTCGAGTCCCAGGCCCGCGGTCATCGAGACGATCAGCTCATACTGGCGCCGGGTAAGCTCATGCCTGCCTCCCTGGGGGTCAATGAGGGCAGGTCCCATATGCTCAGGCATGGCTCCTCCTTGCTCTTGGTGCCGTCCCTTGCATTGTAGGGTCACAATCTGTTCACATTTTCGCGATATCTGCCAACGGGGCTTGTTGGTAATGCGAACGTAGGCGGAAGGCCGGCAAACGGAAGAACGGTGGGACCTGTAGACGCGACGCGCCCCGGGTCCAACGGGACTCCGGCGCGCGTCGCAATCGGTGGGTTGCGGTAGTTTGGGTGGACTATTCCATATCGAGCGGCATCTTGTACGAAGGCGCGTGGAAGGCGCGACTGATGAGCGCGAGATCCTCGTCGGTGAGCTCGATGGCGTCTGCCGCTGCGTTCTCGAGCGTGTGCTCGGGGCGCGAGCTGCGCGGGATGGCGATGGTGTTGCCGCCGCGGATGTCCCACGCCAAAATCACCTGCGGCACGGTCGCGTTGTGCCGGCGCGCCACCTCGGCGAGCTCGGGCGACTGGAACAGACGGCCGCGCAGCGTGCCGGCTTGCGCCAGGGGGCAGTAGGCCATGAGGGCCACGTCGTGGTCGCGCATCCACGGCAGCAGGTCGTACTCGATGCCGCGCGATGCCGGGTGGTACAGAACCTGATTCACCTGACAGTTCTGGCCGCCAGGGACGCGCCAGAGGTCCTCCATCTCATCGGTATCGAAGTTCGAGACGCCCCATGCGCGAATCTTGCCCTCCGCGATAAGTTCCTCCATGCACGCGACGGTCTCCGCCAGGGGCACCATGCCCATCCAGTGCAAAAGATACAGGTCCAGATAGTCGACACCGAGGTTCTCGAGCGTGTTGTCGCAGCTTTCGAAGATGTCCGGACGGCCGGCGTTGCTGGGCAGGACCTTCGACACGATGAACAGCTCGTCGCGGTCAAGGGCACCGGCGCGGCTGCCGTCTGCCTCGCGCAGCTGGCCGCCTGCGGCCGCGGTGCCGTCGAGCGCGTCACCGATGAGTCGCTCGCTGCGGCCGTTGCCGTACATCTCCGCGGTGTCGATGAGCGTCATGCCGGCGGCGACGCCCGCGCGCAGCGCCTGCGCCTCGCGATCGTGCGTGGCGCGGCTGTCTCCCAAATACCAGGTGCCCTGGCCAAGCGCAGGCACGCGGTCACCGTTTGCCAGCGTGACGACGTGGAGCTGCGAGGTTACGAAATCAGACATGGCGGTCCTCCCATACAGGTCTTTTCGTGCGCGCCGTGCGGCATGGGCCGGGCGCGTCCCCTCCTTTGTACCCGCAAGGGCACACTGCGGACATGGTATGCAGACCAGTTTCCGGGGCGCGGGGAGGTGCTGTTCGAAAGGTGCCTTAAGCGAGGTAGGCGCGCAGGGCGTCCAAGGCGCGCTCGGCGTCGGTGCGCCCGATCTGGTAGGCGTGCTCGAGAATCTGCGGGTCGCGCACCATCATGGGCATCTTCACCGATTCGCTCGGACGGATGACGAACACACGACCCTCCGCCTCCAGCTGTGCGAGCCGGTCAAGCTGCGCGTTGTAGCGCTCGTGGCGGTTTGCGAGCAGCTTGACGAGGTTGGGGTAGCGCCGCAGCCATACGCGCAGCACGGGCATCAGGTTGTTGGGCTCCTTGCGGTAGCCCTCGGGCTGCGTGAGCACGACGACCGTGCGGTCGTATCCCTGGTCGAGCATCCACTGGAAGGGGATGGAGTCCGCTACGCCGCCGTCGAGCATGCGATGCCCCTCGAGACACACCGGGTGCGAGACCATAGGGATCGATGCCGACGCGCGAATCCACTCGATGTCGGTTACGTCCCCTGGGCCCAGGTCGTGGTAGACGGGCTCGCCGGTGTCGATGTCGGTCGCCACTATGGTGAAGCGCATGGGGTCGGCCGCGAAGGTCGCGCTGTCGAACACATCGAGCTTCCAGGGCAGCTCGCCGTATGCGAAGTCACGGCTGAACAGGTCGCCCTTGAAGATCCAGTTGCGCAGGCTCGCGTAGCGCGGGTCGGCGCAGTACTTCTTGTTGTAGCGCAAAGCGCGGCCGATCTGCTTCGATTTGAAGTTGCAGCCAAAGGTCGCGCCGGCCGATACGCCTACCGTCGCCGTGGCGGTGATGCCCCGTTCCATCCAGACGTCGATGACGCCTGAAGTGTACATGCCGCGAAAGCCGCCGCCTTCGAGCACGACGCCCACGGTCGGTTCGGTGTCCGCATCGCTCCGTTCAGTCACTGTGCTCTTCCTCCTCGCGCGCCGTGGTACCTATGCCAGCAGGTCTTCGATGAACCCGACGCGGTAGTTCTTGAAGATGGCTTCGCCCTCGTTCGCTGTGGCGTCGAGGTCGAGGTCGGCCATGATGCCAAAGTCGTGGTCGCCTGCCTCGTCCGAGAATATCTGGTGCACGTGCCACACGTGGTCGGCCTTCTCGTCCGCTTCGTCGATCGACAGGTACGCCGACGAGCGCGCGTCGGCGTCGAGCAGGATCTCGTCGTGCGCCTCGAAGTACGCATCGAGCGCCCGCTGCCAACGCACTTCGGTCATGCCCCAGTCCGCATCGAGCGCGCCCAGATCGGCGGTTCGGTCGGCTGCCGCCAGAGACACGCGGCGCATGAGGGCGTTGCGCACGAGCAGCGTCATGCCGCGGCGGTCGGCCACGACGGCATCGGCTGCCTGCGGGGGAGCGGCGTCCAGGGCTGCGGGGTCGCCCGCGGCCTCCCATTCGTCCACCAGGCTCGAGTCCACCGAGCGCACCACGAAGCCCAGCCACGAGATGATGTCGCGCAGCTGGTCGTTGCGCTTTTCGAGCGGTACGGTGCGATCGAGCGAGCGGAACGCTTCGGCGAGGTAGCGCAGCAAGATGCCCTCCGAGCGCGCGATGCCGAGCTTTTGCACGTAGCCCTTGAAGTCCGCGGCGCTCTCGAGCATATCGCGCAGCACCGACTTGGGCGACAGCGCGTAGTCGTTGGCCCAGGGCACCTTTTCGCAGTAGCTCGCGAAGGCGGCGTCCAGCATGTCCTCGAGCGGTTTGTCGTAGGTGATGTCGGCGATCTTCTCCAGGCGTTCCTCGTACTCGATGCCGTCGGCTTTCATCTCGGCCATGGCGCGGTCGCGCGCCTGGCGCTCCTGCGCGCGCAGGACCTGCTTGGGGTCCTCGAGCGTCGCCTCGACCATGGAGATGAGGTCCATGGTGTAGGTCTCGCTTTCAGGGTCGAGCAGCTCGAGCGCCGCGAGCAAAAACGGTGACAGGGGCTGGTCCAGCGCGAAGTCATCCGGCAGGTCGACGGTGAGCGTGTAGCCGTCGCTTCCGTCCTCGAGGGTCTCGCGTACCACCACGCCCGAATCGATGAGCGTGGCGAAGATCTCGTCGGCGCGCGCGTTCAAGGCGAGCTTCTCCTCGGGCGTCTGCAACGAGTGCTCGATGAGCTCGCCGACGTGCGCGCGGGCGTCGCCACCCTGCTCGACTATGGAGAGGACCATGGAATGCGTGATGCGCAGGCGCGGCTTGAGCGTTTCCGGGGCGGATTCGATGAGGCGGGTGAACGTCTGCTCGTTCCAGGTCACGAATCCCTCGGGCGGCTTTTTCTTCTTGATCTTGCGCAGTTTCTTGGGGTCGTCGCCCGCCTTGGCGACGAGCTTGGCGTTCTCGATTTCGTGTTCGGGCGCCTCGGCGATGACGCAACCTTCCGTGTCGAAGCCGGCGCGTCCGGCGCGGCCGGCGATTTGGTGGAACTCGCGGGCGCGCAGACGGCGCATGCGGTACCCGTCGAACTTGGTGAGCGCGGTGAGCACGACGGTGTGGATAGGCACGTTGATGCCGACGCCCAGCGTGTCGGTGCCGCAGATAACCGGCAGCAGGCCCTGCTGGGCGAGCTTTTCCACAAGCAGGCGGTAGCGGGGCAACATGCCGGCGTGGTGCACGCCCACGCCGCACGAAAGCAGGCGTTTCAAGATCTTGCCGAAGGCGGTGGTGAAGCGCGTGCCCTTGGCGGCCTCCTTGATGGCTTCGCGCTGCTCCTTGCTTGCAACGCCGAAGTTCGCG